>QNBQ01000021.1 GCA_003645735.1 Candidatus Poribacteria bacterium | reverse complement strand
GTAAGGGTCGGCTTCGGCGCCCCTCCGACGCGGACCTCGTCGCGGTAGAAGATGCTGTGGTATTTCAACGTGAGCTTGGGAAGGCCCGGCAGATCGAGATCTCCCTCCAACCCTAAATCGAATTTCCTCTCCTTTTTGAGAGCGAGCTTCACACCCTGGAACCCTCCCCTCAGAGTCCAGATGCCCTGCTCACCCTTCCCCCATTTGAGCTTTACGAGGAGATTCTCGGCGTTACACCAGTTTATTTCCCCCTCTCCCTTCAGCCTGTGCACCGCCGTTGAGATCAGATATCCAACTCTTCCAAAGCTGTAGCTGTGGGTTAAGGAGAATATCTTTGAACCGTAACTTCCATAAGAGAAAATCCCATTCAAGGACGGCCTATGAGACGGGGATTTGGTGATTATGTTGCATACCCCGCCCACGGCATCGCTACCGTAGAGAACGGAAGAAGGCCCTTTCACCACCTCTATTCTCTCGATAACATCAGCTGGGATCAGGGTTAAAGGGTAGCGCCCTGTTATCCTTCCCCCATCGAGGAGAATCAGCGTGTATTTTGAAGGCAACCCCTGAATCCTGAGGGCATCCCTTGTCATAGGGGCGAAGTTCGTATCGAAGCGGATGCCCGTGAGATATCCCAGCGCTTCCCCGGCATTTAAGGCGTTCCGTCTCTTCATCTCCTTTCCGTCAACCACTGCTGCCGGGATAGGTGTATCCTCGGGAGGATGGCTTGTTTTAGTGGCGGTGATGATTATCTCTTCCATTTTAACCTCATCCGCCGGGGCGAGCGGATGAACGAGGAAGAGGGTGATGATGAACCACATTGAGACGACCCTGCTCATCGTTATCCTCCTAGATTAATTTGGGGGCGCAACGTCATGCGCCCCTACCTCACCTCAAACGTCAAAGTGGCCGTATAGGAGAGGAAATCACATTTATCCCTCAGCTCCTCCGTCGGGGGCACCCTGTGGTTCACCTTGATCATCCACTGCCCCCAATGGATGAGCCTTATCCTCGCCTTTCCCCTTCCGTCGGCGGTCGTGGCGTAAGCGAAATCATCGCCCGTGGAAAATCCGTTATAGGTGGCCAGCACACGACAGTATCTCAGCGGTTTCCCATCGAACAGAACCTGAACGGTCATGAAATGCCCGCCGCATCCTTTGAGATTTGCGGGGTTTTCAAGGGGGATTATCTCAAGTTTATGTCCCAACGGCTTGGAGAGGGAGTCCGGTCCCCTGCCGACGTTTATTATCGCCTTGGCATACTGTTCGTAATATAGGCTGAGGATGACGTTCTTCAAGCCTGTTTTGGGAGCCGCTTTGTGATGTATCTTACCCTCCTCCAGATACATCGTGTAGAAACCGGGCTTCATCTCGGCCGCAAGTATATATGTGCCTTCCATCGGAAACCGAAGCTCCGTAGCACCGAAGCCGCCCGGGTTGGGTTTGAGCTCCTCGACCTGACCGGAAGGGCTGATCAGATAGAAGCTCTTCAAATATCTCTCCGAGTCAAATAGGTCATCAACGGGGAAGCGATGTCCCCATCCGAAGTAGGCGACGCTTTTCCCTCCCACCTCAGGGTAATAGTTGGAAAGGTTCAGCCACATGGTATGGCCGAGCCCTATCGTGGGGAAGATCAGGAAGGCGGCTATCAGGATCAAAGCCCTCCTTTTAAACATCTTCGCACCTCCTATTGTGGTGTTATGGTGACACAAATCTTCTAAAGACTCTTTCTCTGCTTGAGCTATTGCTTAGTGTCCCTGTCCCTCACCTTCCCGGATATGGTTCTGGTCTCAGCTCAACCGATGTCTTCTACTGTGCTTTTACGCCTCGCTATCTATCAACCAACTTGAGGTTATACTTTTCAAAGATCTTCCTCCCCTTCTCCGAGAGGACGAAGGAGAGGTATTTTCGAGCCATATCTTTTCTCCTAGAATACGTGACTATCCCTATGCCGAAGGAGGTGCTCCCATGAGGGATATATTCTGGATCTATGGGCACTATTTTTATCTTATCCCTCACCTCTGGCAGACGGGTGAATATCTCATCCACGATACAAACATCCGCCCTCTTGTAATATATGTGGGAGAAAACCTGCCAGTAATAGCTGTTCCTATCCATGGACTCGTAATCCAGATATTGAGGCTTTACTGCGCTCAAGACCAGAGCGCATACCCCTCCACATGCTACCTTCTCGGGGATGTTCTTCCAGAACCCCTCTTTGATGCCTGCATTCTCCACAATTTTCTCCACTATTACACAAGAAAGGTCGTTGTATTCCGTTCTCTTAGGGCAGAACCCAACCCTTATCCCCGGTTTTCCTAAGTCCTTTATGGAGCTAACCTTAACGGGATTTTCTTTAAGGCTTATGATCACCCAACGGCTCTCAAAAAGCGGTTTATACTCTTCAATTTTACCCAAAGTTTGGGCCTCTTTCAGGGTGACGGAGCGTGTGGCTATCACATCGGCGGAAAAGTCGTATTTGGTGATAGCCCTGGCTAATGTCGCCTCCGGAGCTCTACCGTAAACCACTTTGCAATTGTAAGCCTTCTCAAACTCCCTGTTTATTTCCATAAACGGCTCTTTCAAAAGGTAGCTTGACCAGACAACCAAATAGGGGATATCCCGTTGTGAGTGAGAAGCTATCCCTGCGGTAAGAACTGTCAAAGCCACCCCAATTATTAGAAGTTTTTTGAGCATTTTCCTTCCCTCCCTCCTGTTGGAATTCAGCAGATCAGGGGAGGGCAGGGACACCCTCCCCTACGGCTTCGGCTTAATACTTATATGTCAGGCCGACCATGATAGTCCGAGGCGGAGCAAGGTAATACCAGGACATCTTGTATTTCTCATCGGTTAGGTTATCCACGCTCAAGGAAAGTTCCAGACCACCGAAAAGGACACGGGATATTTTTAGATCCCAGACAGAATACCCCTCAAGTCTCTTTTCGTTTTTCTCATCGTAGAACCGGGGGCCGACATTTCTGAACGTGGCAGTTGCCCTGAATAACTTCGGATTATCGTAGGTCAAACCGAAGTTAAACCGGTATTCAGGGGTTTTCCTAAGTTTCTTGCCCTCCAGTTCCGGCGCAAGCTCGTGCTCCTTGATGATTGACCGGTTGTATGTATAGTTGGCAAAGATTGACCAGTGAGGATGAAGGTCAACTTTGATCCCGGCCTCATATCCGTGGATATCAACTCTTCCCACGTTTACCGGTTGTATAACCTCCTGTCCCGGCTCAGGATGGAAGTACGGAGGTATTTCCTCCTCAGAAAGGGTCTTCTTGTAGATGAAATCCTTGAAGCTTGAGTTGTAATAGGTGAAGGTCGCCTGCAGCTCTTCAATGGGTCTGATATCGAACCCTATGTCAATGGAGTGGGTCATCCTCTCGGGCTTCAGGTCCGGGTTGCCCACATCGAACTTCCTCGGACCGTGAGGGCCCGACCTGTAAAGGTAATAGATTCCCGGGGCCTTAAATCCCGTGCCGAATGATACCCTGAACCTGATCTCTTCCCTGGGGCGATAGACTATCCCCGCTTTGGGAGAAAAGGCGCTATTACCTCTCTCCGGATAGTCAATCTCTATCAGCTTTCCGGTGGTCTCATCGATGAAGCGTCCTTTGGTGTGCTTCCACCAGTCATATCGTGCCCCTAAGCTGAGCACCACCTTTCCTTTGAGAAGAGATATTTCATCATGCACGAATATCGAGTATAAACTCACTTTTCCAGTGTAGAACCTCAGCCCTTTTCCTGCATAATCATAGCTGGTTTCAACTTTTGCTCCTTGAAGGTCGGCTCCGAACGTGAGGCTGTGTCCTTTTATGGTTCTGCTCACCTGACCCATAAAGCCCCATCCATCCGAGGGTATATCGGAGGTGTAATAGGGCTTATCGTGAGCTTTTGTGCTCTTGTTGTATTTGAGTGCAGTAGTAGAGGCATCCCTCTTGTAGGCCCACGCCGTTGCTTTATACATCGTTTTCCCTGCGGAGCCCCTATAACCCAGGGTAACTCTGTCTATTATATTTTGGATCTCATACCGCGTAGAGGTGGTCACTACCGGCTTTTCCTCATTCCGTTCCAGTTCCAGCTTCAGGATGGAGCCTTCCTTCAACCTCCAGTCAACTCTTAAGGCCGCGTTCAGCAGATCGGTGGTCGTCTCCTTGTAGTAATCCTTCCACCTCTCTGCTTCATAATACTTATAGCCTTCTGACCTCTTCTTCTCGGCCGAGATGGATAGGCCAAGCCTGTCGAAGAACACCTTACTGTAATTCCCGCTGGCGATAAGGGTGCCCCTGCTACCGTATTCAAACCTCAGGCCTGCCCTGGCCCTTTTCCGGGGAGGACGGCTGATGATGTTTATGACGCCTCCCATCGCCGAAGAGCCGTAGAGGGCGGATGCTGCACCTCGAACCACCTCAATCCTCTCCACATTACAGGATGAGAGGGTATTCCAGAGATCAACAGTTCCATAATGGAGGTCGTTTAAAGGGACGCCATCCTTGAGCACCAGCGTTCGAGAAGCGTGTCCAGTGCCCCTCATACAGACCCCCATATGACCCGTTGTTGTCCCGAATCCCTTGTAACGCTCGGGGCTCACCCCTGGGATTATGTTCAGCACATCATCTAGGGTTTTGGTATGAATTTTTTCTATATCATCTTCTGTGATAACGGATACACTCGCCGGCAGATCCTTTACAGGCGTCTCCGTCCTGGTAGCTGTGACTACTACCTTTTCAAGCTCAAAGATCGTCTCCTCAAGCTCGAAGTTGACCGTTGTGGTCTCGCCAGGGCGAACCCTTACGCTCTTAGTCAACTTTTTATAACCCTTCATCGAAGCGATAAGGGTATACTCACCGGCCGGAACAGGGGTAATCACGTAACTGCCGTCGGCTCCGGTAGTTGCCCTCAGGGTCGTCCCCTCGACGACGACGTTAGCGCCGGCAAGGGGCTCTTTGGTCTCGGCATCGGTCACTGTGCCCTCAATTCTGCCTGCCTGGGCAGAAGCGCCCGCGGGGGCCAAAGCAATCATCAAAACCGCTCCGACGATTGAAGTTAAATACCTTCTCATTTTCCACCTCCTCGGCCTATTTAGTCCTAAGGTTGGCCGTCCCCTCGGGCTGATAGGCATATTTGAAGGTGATAAACCCACCCCGCCCCTCCTCATCGTAGTAGTCTAAAATCTGCATCTTCGCGTATTTACCGTCCGCCGTTCTTACCACAAATACCTCCTTTTTCGAGATGAGGAGGGGAGGCATCCCTCCCTTCACCTCATACCAATCCTTCATGGCAGGGTTGCCGCTGTATTCGATGGGCGGCATACCGGGATGTTCCCACTTCAGCATCTCATCCACCACGTAACCCTCCGTCGGCGCGGTCGTGACTGAGTCGAAATCCACCGCTCCCATGTTCACAACTCCTCCCTTCCCCGGCCCGCTCGTCCCACAGTTCACCTTGATCCTGAACCTCTGGAAACCGATATCCCACTCCGTTGATGTAGTGGGATCGGAAATCGTAACGCGGCTTCCTAATGAGAAGTTGAAATACGCCCACTCCTCCCCGCTTGAAGCGTCTATCGTGTATTGGAAGACCGGTAAGACCTCAACTTCCTCCTTGACTTCCTCAGCGCACCCCCACAAAAGGGCGAGGAAAAGGGAGAACGCTAAGGCCGGTTTGAGAACACCCTTTAACTTCATAGAAGCTACCTCCCTTCCGTTTAGTTAGCCTCATCTAACGATTGGCGGGTATGCGAAGCTGCTCAATGAAATCTCCCCTGCGGCGGAAGTTCCTTTTTGGTCAACTCCATCGCTCATGCGCCGCAAGCCCTCCTCCTTAAGAGCGCCAGCCACCGAAACGGGTTTGATCCTCAATTTTGACGGCCCTCCTCCCGAGCCCGATAATCGTTTGAGCTAAAAATGTTAGCCTAGCCTAATATAACATTCGAAAGGAGGGTTTGTCAAGTCTTTGGGGTTTCCGCAGAAATTCCCTGCTTTCTACGGAGGGTGGTATCTATCTACGGCCAGTTGTCCACCGTCTGTAAAGGTCATCGATCGGAAGCTTGCCTCTCCTCAGCGATATCCTCCTACTCGAACGGGAACTTGCGAGCGGCCTCGTCGAGGTCGAACTCAACCCCCAAACCGGGCCCCTGGGGGACCGAGACGTATCCCTCCTCATCTATAGTTAAAGGTTCGCTTATGAGGTCGTTGAAGAGAGCGCATTCGTCCTGACGGAACTCGAAGATCGGGCAGTTCGGGATGGCGGCGGCAAGATGCAGGCTTGCGACGAACAGGATAGCTGACCCCCAGACGTGCGGCACACACTGCAGCCCCTCAGCCTGCGCCAATGCGGCTATCCGGCGGGCGGATGTGAACCCGCCGCAGACCGCCAGGTCGGGTTGAAGTATATCGGCGGCTTCCATGCGAATTATATCCCTGAAATCGAACGGGGTGAAATCGTTCTCGCCCGTGGCGATCGGGATTACCGTCGATCGCCTGACCTGAGCCATTCCGCGCCAGTTGTCGCTCGATACGGGTTCCTCAAACCAAGCTATGTCGAACTCCTCGACCTCCCGGGCCAGGCGTATCGCCTGCCTGACGTTGAGCGAACCGTGGGCATCGATCATCAACATGACCTCAGGGCCGATCGCCTCCCGCACGATCCTGACCCGCTCCACCGATCGCTTCGGGATCTCCGGGGCATCCATCCCGCCGACGCGCATCTTTATCGCCCTAAACCCCTTCTCGACATATGAGATCGCCTCCTCGGCGGCATGCTCGGGCGGAGCATGACCGCCGCTCGCATACGCGGGCAACCTATCCCGATATCCCCCTCCCAGCAGCTTGTGGATCGGCACCCCAAGCGACCTGGCGAACACATCCCAAACGGCCATCTCTATCCCGCTCATCGCACAGACCGTCAAACCGCGTCGCCCCAGCCTCGGACACGAATGCCCGTATCTCAAAGCGAGATCGGAACGGGGATCGTTATACATCCGCTCCCACAGCAGCTCAGGTCGCGTCGGGTCTTGCCCGATCACGATCGGCGCAAGCTCCTTCTCCACTATCGTTTTCGCCGCATAACACGCCCCGCGGGTGTAACCGTAACCCAGGTGAACCTCCCCGTATCCCACGATCCCCTCATCTGTGCGCACGCGGACGATCAAAGCGTGCATCTCGGTCCGGGGTCCGTAGTCCGACCACCACCTCATCCTCTCCCGCGGCAGAGGCCAAGCAAGCGGCACAGCTTCAACCGATGTTATCCTCATATCGCATCCCTCCTGAAATAAAGGCTCAGAAGCGGATTTACACACCTTAAGCCTAGCCTATCGCTCCCCCCTCGTCAAGCGGTGCACCTCCTCTCCAGGTCGTCAAGGAGCCTGGCGTATCTGGCGATCGTATGTGGCGTGGCGGAGATTACCCTCCCCGTCACACCTCCTCTGCGGATGTAATCGTAGAACTCGTTGATGCGTGGGGCGCCGTCGAACGGTTTGCACATGTAAACAGGACAGCCGTGGATGATGGAGTCGATCGCCCCGATGAGCCATCCGGGCTTGCCAGCTTCGGCGAGCTTCCTCTCAACGGCGGCGAAAGCGGCCGGATCGCCCCGAACCAGCGGCGATGCCCCGTAAGGTTTGCCGGCCTGAGTGAGAACCACGAAATCGCCCTCTCGGAAGATGATCCCGCTCGCCCCCGGACGAACCGACGTGATGACGTATTCAAAGCCCGCCCGCTTGATCGCCCTCCACAGGGATATCTGCTCGTCTCCCACCGTCTCGTGGTCGCCCGGGGCGGCGTGGTCGGCGAAGAGGTAAACTCCCCTCGGTGCGAACCTTTCGCCCGCCACCCTCGCTATTCTCTCCCTCGCCTCCTTCATCATCGCCGCGATCTTATCGGCATCGCCAGCCGACTCCCACATTATGCCCCACCCTGTAGAGTGCAAAACGGGTTCGACCAGCCCCAAAACGCCTCCCTCCTCAACCGGCACGTGCATCAGCTCCACAAGGTCGGGGCTCACGTAATACCGCTGCCAGTGCACGCCCGAACCGATCTTCACCTTCGTCATCGCCGCCCAATCGAGGAAACCCAACAGAGCGTCATCATGAGGGAGCTCACCTGAATGTAGCACCCATGTGGCGAGTATCTTGCCCTCACTCGCCCAGGCCTTAAGTTGGTCATCGCTCGGCTCCAAATCGAAGCAAGACCTTTCCGGCTGCGGGAGACGCGCGGGACATCTGGAGAACACGGTGAGGACGGGTCGGCAGGGCTCAACCACCTCATACGCCATGGGACGTCGCGCAAACGGGATGAGTGGCGGGTCGCCGAACCACTGCCCATATACCACCCTCTGCCCTTTCCCCTCCGACAACCGCAGCAGGTGATCCCGCATCCTCGCCGCTTCGCCGTCGTTCCGAAAGAGCAGGGGAAGTCTGTTCTCACGGATGCTGAACGGCATCAGATACCTCGCGACATCGGGCTTGTGCAGGTCAAAAGCCGATGCCTTGTCCCTCCAGCGCCTGGCGATCTCGAGGCTTATCTGAGCCGGATCAGCCGTGTCGAACTCAAAAGCCGTTTCGACCTTGAAGCCGGCGGCGATCCAGTTTGAAACATCAGCTCCCCTTCTTGCGACCGTCCAGACGGTCTCAACGCCCATCTCCCGCAACCGCCTCAGCTCATCGGTGTTGAGGGCAAGCGGCACCGCCCACGCGCGGCGATATACACATTCGGGATACAGCGCCGCAATCGCCGGATACGCCTCCTCATCGAACGCAACCACGCACCTTGCCCTTCCCGTGCCGAGAACCCTCCCCATCCTCTCGTAAAGGCCGATCAGGTCGCCCTGACAATCGATCACCTCTTTAGCCCCCGAGCGGATCAGCGAATCAAATATGCTCACCTCTCCGATGCGGATGACGGTTGTGTTGAACGTCGCCAATGCACGGGCTATCCTCTCAATGTGATGCCCGCCGATGACCGTGCTGCCGTGTGGTGCGAAAAGTCCGCCCTCGCCGTGTTCTGAGGCGTAGTATGCGTCGAACTCAACACCTCCCTCCTCACACATCCACCCCAGGGTCATAGCGGCCAGATCCTTTTTCGGGTCGTCAGCCCGGCCGAGCATCAGAACCAAGGGTCGGCGTAAACGTCTCATCCATGTCACCTCCAAACGCTGAGGGCAGGCTGAGGAGAGATAAGGCGCGGGGCGTATCAAAACCTCGCCCTCAGCGTGACGATCTCCTCATGACCCATCCTGAAGGATGCCTCCTCCCCCTCCGAAAGCTTCCTCTCCGCATCCCCACGTAGGTTCGAGAGCCAGATCTCGCTTGCGCCCTTGACCCTCAGGCGGATCTCCTCCTCGCCCCGATAAGGTCTCCAGAGACGAACCACGATATCCCTCCCGCATGGATACGCCGCCGTCAGAACGGCTGAGCCCTCGGGTTCTATCCTCACCCTCGAGAACTTAAGCTCAGCAAAGGGGTCGGATGCGGGAAGCGGGAACAGAGGTTGTGAAAGCTCATCGGCGTGATCGGGGACGCGAGCCTCCTCGTAATCGCCCTCATAGAAGTAAAGCCCGAGCTCATACCTCTCCTCCCCCTCCAGGGGCGCAACCTTTCCGGGGGCGTAGATGAACCTCCCTCCGTAGGCGAGTATGAGCTCCATCGAGGGCGGGCTCTTCCTGAAGATGGCGGCGGTCGCCCGGTCGGTGTAGACCGCTACTCCCCTCCCGGCCCCCTCCGCTATGCCGTATCTGAGGATCTGAAATCTCTCCTCATAGGGCTCCCGAAGCTCAAAGGCGCCGTGCGCCAGGAACCTCGGCTCCTTAAACGGAAGGGGAAGCACGAACCTGAGCTTCAGCTCGTCGTGCGCCCAGACCGGCACATCGGGCGATTCCTCACCCTCGCCCACCACATCGCCTTTGAAGTTGAAGCTGATCCCCAGCCTCACCAGGGGGGAAATGGGGTCAAGCTTAACATCGAGGGTGAACGGAATATCCCCCACGTTCCCCTTGGCCCTCCCGACGGCGAAAGGTCCCTCTCTGAACCCCTCGATCTCCTCCACCTCGCTTTCCATATCCCCCTCCCTGAACCTGCCGGTTATGAAGGCGGGTGAGCGGAGGAGCGGCTCGCCATCGGTCGAGTAAACCTGTAACAACCCATCTTTGGACAGCTCGACCCTGATAAAGCCGTTCTCAAGAACGACGCCCTTCTCGCTCACCTCGATCCTCGCTTCGGGCGGCCTTTTTCCCTCTCCGTCGACCGTTTTGAACCTCACGTAGCCCATCGGGGGGACTTCGGCGAGGAGGAAAGCTTTGACCTCTTTGGCGGAGCCGTCCGGGTGGCGTGATACGACCTCGACCTCGGCGGGGACCACACCCTCCGGCCCCTCAAAGGAGGGTGATCTCACGAACCCCTCGGGGAAGGTGAGGTTCAGAGGGACAATCCCCCTCCTCGGGCGTCCCGAGACGTTCACCACCACAAACTCCTCCCACCCATCGCCCGAGATATCCCTTATGAGCTCCTCGGCTATACCTCTCGCCTCCTCCGATGCCGCGTAGGTGAGATCGGCGTATCTTTTGAAACCCCACCTCCAGATCCCGAAGATGACGGGCGCGCAGACCCAGGCGTCGTGGTGATGTCCTATCATGACGAGCCTCCAGATGTCCGTCAGATCCTCCCCCGGGTCGCTTCCGATTATCGAAAACAGCCTCTCGACCCTCAACGCCGCGTCCTCAGCCGCCCTGTCAGCCCTCTGTGGTCTTCCCCCGAGAAGCCCCCAGGGGAAGCGGTGCTCGAACCCGGCATATGCGTCCACCCAGCTCCACCTCGGCTCGCCCACAAGCTCGAAATACTCCTCAAGCGTCACGAGGTCAACCTTCACGCTTCGCCCCCTCATCCTGAGCCTCACGCATCCCTCTTTGAACTCCTCCTCGACCTCGATCCCTTCGCTTCTCCCGATACTCCACCCCTCGGGGAACCCTGATAGAAGCTCCTTCCCTTCGGGGAGGAGCTTCAAGCTCAGATCTTTAAAATCCGCATCTCCTTCGACGGAGACTATCCTCCCCTGTGGGAAGATGTAGAGGGCGTC
>QNBQ01000020.1 GCA_003645735.1 Candidatus Poribacteria bacterium | reverse complement strand
GTATATTACCGACTGATCCGCTCGAAAGGTGAGGAAGTGGCCGATGCCTTCTGGAGGGAGTTCAGGAGGATGCCCATTAGGCTGGTGGGGGTTAGCCGATCCTTAACCTTGATGGCCGCCGGGTTGAAGGGGAGGTATCCGATAGCCTATGCCGATGCCTTCGCGGCGGCGACTGCGAAGGTCGAAGGATGCCCCCTCCTGACGGGCGATCCGGAGTTCGAAGCCCTCAAAGGGGTGATAGAGATCGAATGGCTCAGGTGATCGAGGGCCTCACACTTGAGGGCGACGGCTGGGATACGGCTTTGAGGGAACTACCCTGTGATGATCCCCGGTCGGAAGCGGGAACCCTTGACAGATTCCGGGATCTGCTTTATCCTAGTCGCCGTCGATCCAGTGATCGGGAAAAGAGGGGGAAGGAGATGAGCTTGAAAGCCGGGGCATACAGGGTGAACATCACCCCTCCGGTCGGCTTCCCCATGGCGGGATACAGCGGCAGGACGAAGGGGAGCGAATGGGTGGACGACGAGCTTTTCGGGAAGGCGCTGGTTTTGGACGACGGGGAGACCCAGGTCGCCATCGTGACGACCGATCTCATCGGCCCGCCCCCCGAGCTCGTGGCCGAGGTGAGGGGGATGGTCGAGCGTAAGACGGGGATACCGGCGGGGAACGTCATGCTCTGCTCATCCCACACCCATTTCGGCCCGGCCCTCAAAAGGCTTAGCTACCTGCCCGATGAGGCGCAGGAGGAGTTTCACGAGAGCTACGTCCAAAACCTAGCCCGCCTGCTGGCCGGCGCCGTCTACATGGCGTACCAGAGCAGAAGGGATGCGAGGATCGGCTGGGGCGTGGGTAAAGCGCCTCAGCTCGTCTTCAACAGGAGGACGAAGCGGCCCGATGGGAAGGTCGTTATGTCCTGGAGGCCTCCGAAGCCCGAGGAGGCGAAAGAGCTGAGCTTCGGCCCGACCGACCCGGACGTGGGCGTCCTGAGGGTCGACGGTTCCGACGGGCGACCCATAGCCTCGATGATCGCCTTCGCCTGCCACCCCGTCTGCGGCGTCGACAGGCTCTACGCCATCTCGGCCGATTACCCGGGCTACGCAATGGGGGTCGTGGAGAGGATCAGAGGAGGGGTATGCATGTTCGCGCTGGGATGCGCCGGGAACATCGTCCCCATACAGCGGGAGGGGGAGTCCCGGAGGTGGATCGGCACCGCCCTGGGCGCCGAGGCGCTGAAGGTCATGCAGGGGCTGGAGATGAGGGAGGATGTGAAGCTGAGGGTTCTGAGGAGATCGATCGAACTCCCCTTGAAGCGGCTTCCCTCCCCGGAGGAGGCGCGGAGGGAGGTCGAGGAGCTGGAGCGGAGGTTGGCCGAGCTCGAACGGGAGGGGGCGCCGCCCGAGGAGATAAGCGCCCTGCGGGGGAGGCTCGTAAAGGCCAGAAACGCCCTCCGGCTCGCCCGGGAGACGAAGGGCGAGGAGACGGTCGAAACCGAGATACAGGCTATCCGAATAGGCGATCTGATCCTCGCCTGCTTGCCGGGCGAGGTGTTCGTCGAGATAGGGCTTTCGATCAAGGAGAGGCATAGGAGCGTCTTCGTCCTGAGCCTGTGCAACGACTCGCTGAGCTACGTCCCCACGGCCTCGGCCTACGACGAAGGGGGTTACGAGCCCGAGTGGACGAAGCTGGAAAGGGGGACGGGCGAGAAGCTGCTGGATGAGATGATGAAACTTTTGGAGGGAATCGGGGGGTGAAAACATGGGGGCGATCCTGTTGTGGAGATCGTGATCCACAAAAAGGGCTATGAGCAGAAGGTCATCCCGATCTCGGAGTTCGTCCCGGGGAAAACCATCGAGGTGCTTTTAAAACCCCTGCGCTTCAGCAGGAGGGGGGAATGATCAAGGTCATGAGCTTCAACCTGAGGTATGGGACGGCGGAGGACGGGGAGAACTCGTGGGAGAACCGAAAAGGGGTGTTGATCGAAACGCTGAGGAGGTATAGACCCGATCTCATCGGAACCCAGGAGGGGCTTAAATTCCAGCTGGAATACATCGCCAAGAAGCTGCCGGGATACAGGTTCTTCGGGGTCAGCAGGTTGGGGTCGGACGAGGACGAGTTCAACGCGATCGTCTACAACTCCCACAGGTTGAGGATCATCGAGGGCGGGAACTTCTGGCTCTCCGAGACGCCCCATCTGCCGGGGAGCAGGTCGTGGGGCAGCAGCCTCCCCAGGATGGCCACATGGGCGCTTTTCGAGACGGCCGACGGGAGACAGTTTTATCACTTCAACACCCACCTCGACCACCGGAGCGAGGAGGCGCGTAGAAGGGGGGCGATGCTGATATGGAGGGAGATCAGATCGAAGGGGGATCTGCCGGTCGTCCTGACGGGCGATTTCAACACGACGCCCGACAGCTGGACGTGGAGGTTCCTGACGGGGAAGGCCGAAGCCTATGGGGAGAGGGGTGAGCTGCGCGACGCCCGGCTCATCGCCGACCGAAAAGGGCCGGAGGTGAGGATCACCTACCACGGCTTCAAAGGGGAGGAGGCCGAGAGAGAGCTTGACGACGGCCGCAGACGCGACATAGACTGGATACTGGTCAAAGGGTTCGAAGTCGACCGATTCGAGGTGGTGACCTTCAACGTCGGGGGGAGATACCCCTCCGATCACTACCCCGTCTACGCCGAGCTGCTCTTCCCTCAGGAACGGTAGGTTTCCAACACCTCGATCAACCTCCGCGGGTAATCCGTGTATATGGCGTCGACGCCCATCTCGATCAGCTCCCCCATCAGATCCTCGTCGTCCACGGTGAAGGTCCACACCGAGAGGGCGAGCATATGGGCATGTCTTACAAGCTCAGGGGTGACGTATTTGTAGCTGACGTTCAGGGCGGGCAGGCCGTTGACCCGCGCCTGGGCGATGTAGCCCGAGATGAACCCCTCCAGATCGCCCGACCTCGCCCTCAGCTCCAGATCGGGATGCAGGTTCAAAAGGACGGTCAACCCCGGCTCGATCTCCCTTATCCTGCGGGCGGCCTCGGCGTAACATCCCGTCACCACGACCTGATCCTCCATCCCCATCTCCCTGACGGCCTTGATCAAGGCCGGTATGGCCTCCTCCGTTTTGAGGTCGAGCGAGAAGCCGATCCTTCCCCTCCCCAGCTCCAGCGCTTCGATGAGCGATGGCACCTTCTCGCCGGCGTATCTGGGGCTTTTCCACGAGCCGGCGTCCAGCTTCCTGAGCTGCTGGAATGTGTAGCTTTTGAGGGGGCCTTTGCCGTTTGTGGTTTTGTCGACCGTATCGTCGTGCATCAGGACGGGGACGCCGTCGGCTGTCAGGTTGACGTCTACTTCGACCATGTCGGCCCCGATTTGGATCGCCTCCTCGATCGCCGCCAGGGTGTTCATGGGGGCCTCGCCCGAGTTGCCCCTGTGCGCGATGACCAAAGGCCTCGTCCTCATATCTCCCCCTCCGCGCGGGTTTCGAGGAATTATACCATCTCCCGCTCTTGATCTTGAGAGGGGACGGGACTATAATTACCCCGATGACCCCGACAGGAGGTGAGAGGTGAGGCGTTTTGTCACGCTGTTCATCCCTTTGATCCTCCTCCCGTCGATCGCCCCGGCGGACGGCGGTAGGGGAGGCGTCGCGATGACCTATAGCTTCCTGGATCTATCGGAGCTGAACGGAGGGCTTAAGGCCGGTGGGTATCCCGAGCTGGGGGAGAGGCTGTTTTCGGTGGGCGGCGGTGGACACGCGGTTATAGGCGACCTGATCATAGGCGGGAGCGGATGGGGAGGCGTGGCCGAAGCGGAAAACGAGGGCAGGGCCGCCTCGCTCAGGATAGGGGGAGGGTTCTTCGAGATCGGCTACCTCTTCGAGTTTAAGCCCTTCTTCCAGCTCGCCCCCGTGATCGGCATAGGCGGGGTTGGGGTTACGCTGAGCCTGGAGAGGCTGGAGGAGGGACGGGAGAGGAGCCTGACCTGGGAGGAGCTGCTGGAGAACCCCCATCTCAGAAAAGGCCCCGCCGAGCTGAGCGGCGGATCGTTCGCCGTCAAAGCGGGGCTTTTCGGCAGGATCGTCAAGATCGCCTTCGTCTCGATCGGGTTCGAGTGCGGGTATCTGTTCGCTCCCGAGAGGGTGAGGCTGTATCAGGACGACGACAGGGTTTGGGGGGCACCCGAGCTCAACTTAAGCTCGGCTTACGGGAGGATACTCATCTACTTCGGCTCCTGAGGCCCTTTGAAAGTTGCACCGTTATCAGGGGTTGGTTTATAATTTTACTCGAACCTCCGGAGGAGGTCGGATGTGAAGGTTCCGATCAGGTTCGGGAAGGGGGAGGTTCAAGTAGAGATACCCGATGAGAACCTGGCGGGGGTTTTGAGGATGAACCCCCTCCCGCCGATCGAGGATCCGGTCGGGAGGGTTTACGAGGCGCTGGAGAACCCGATCGGCTCCGAGCCGCTTTCGAAGCTCGCCCGCGGCAGATCATCCGCATGCGTCGTCATCTCCGACATCACCCGACCCGTCCCGAACAGGGTGATCCTCCCCCCGATCCTCGAAACTTTGGAGCGGAGCGGCATACCGCGCGAGCGGATAACGATACTGATAGCCACCGGAATACACCGCCCCAACCTGGGCGATGAGCTGATCGAGCTGGTGGGCGAGGAGATCGCCTCTAGATACAGGATAGTCAACCATTACTCCCAGAAACCCGAAACTCACGTCTACCTGGGGAAGACCAAGCGGGGAACCCCCGTTTACATAGACAAGACCTACGTGGAGGCCGATCTGAAGATCCTCACCGGGCTCATAGAGCCGCACCTGATGGCCGGCTTTTCGGGAGGGAGGAAGTCGATCTGTCCCGGGCTGTGCTCCATAGAGACGATGAAATACGCCCACGGGCCGTGGCTGCTCGAGGACAAGAGATCCGCCCCCGGGATACTGGAGGGGAACCCGTTCCACGAGGAGGCGACCGAGATAGCTCAAATGGCCGGGGTGGATTTCATCCTGAACGTCACGCTGGACGAGGAGAGGAGGATAACGGGAATATTCGCCGGCGACCTGATAGAGGCATATCTGGAGGGGGTCAGGCATTGCGAGAAAGGGGTCAAGGTGTTGCTCGACGAGCCGGTCGACATCGTCGTCACCTCCTCGGCGGGATATCCGCTGGACACGACCTTCTACCAGGCGATAAAGGGCGCCGTGGGGGTGATGGACATCGTCAAGCCGGGCGGCACGATAATCCTGCTGGCAGAATGCAGGGAGGGGATCGGCAGCGAGCCGTTTACGGATCTGATGCTCAGGACGGAGGATCTGGACAAGTTCGTGGAGGATCTCTACGATCTTTCGAAGTTCACGATCGATCAGTGGCAGTTTGAGGAGCTGGTGAAGGTCCTGAGGAAGGCGGAGGTTTACTGCTACTCGACGGGGATAGATTACGAGACGCTGGGGAAGCTGTTCGTCACGCCGCTGAGGTCGCCGGATGAAGGGGTGAGGATGGCCCTGGAGAAACACGGCCCGGGGGCGAGGGTGGTCGCCGTCCCCGAGGGGCCTTACGTCCTCCCGATGCTGAGGAGGGGCGGAGATGGAGGAGGTCGAAAGGAAACCTGAGGAGCTGGTTCAGCTCAAGGGATACAGGGACGGGCTGAGGGTCATAATCGACAGGGAGGCCCCTCTTTCCCAAATCGAGAGGGCGGTGGTCAAGCGGCTTGAGAGGCTGGGGGATTTCATCGCGGGCAGCTCGATCATCCTGGACGTGGGGGAGAGGGCGCTTTCGGACGACGACATAAGGAGGCTCCAGAAGATACTGGAGCGGAGGTTCGACGTGACGATAGGGCGGATCGTCACCACCTCCACCAAGACCAGGAGGCTGGCCGACGTTCTGAGGATACCGGCCGTTGAGGAGATAAGGATCGTCGGCGAGGAGGTAGGGGTCGAAAGGGAGCCTCCCTTCGCCAACGCCAGGCTGGTCAAGGGGACGTTGAGGGCCGGGCAGGAGGAGAGGTTCCTGGAGGGGAGCTTGATCATCGTGGGGGACGTCAACCCCGGGGCGGATGTGATCGCCTCGGGCGATATAATCGTTTTGGGGGCGCTGAGGGGCAGGGCGTTCGCCGGCGCCCTGGGCGATCAGTCGGCGGTGATAATCGCCCTGAACTTCGACCCGATCCAGATAAGGATCGCCGACTGCATGAACGTCCGCCCCGAAAACGAGAGGAGGAGGAAGCGGCTCAAAGCGGAGATAGCGAGGATCGAGGGGGACAGGATCGTCGTGAGGGAGTTTAAGGGGTTTGAAAACGCGTGAAGGAGGGGAGAGGGGTTTATGGGAAGAGCTATCGTGATAACATCGGGGAAGGGAGGGGTTGGAAAGACGACGGCGACGGCCAACCTGGGAACTGCGCTGGCGATGGCCGGCAGGAAGGTCGCCCTGGTCGACGCCGACGTGGGGCTGAGGAACCTGGATCTGGTGATGGGGCTTGAAAGCAGGGTGGTCTACACGTCGATGGATGTGATAGAGGGGAAGTGCGATCTGTTCAAGGCGCTGGTCCCCGACAGGCGGGTTCCGAACCTCAAGCTGCTCGCCGCCTCTCAGAAGGCCAAAAAGGAGGACATCTCCCCGGAGCAGATGAGGGAGATATGCAAGAAGCTGAAGGAGGAGTTCGATTACGTGCTGATCGATTCGCCTGCGGGGATAGAGAGGGGGTTCAGGAACGCGGTAGCCGGGGCGGACGAGGCGATCGTCATAACCACGCCCGAGGTGGCCGCCGTCAGGGACGCCGATAGGGTCATAGGGCTGCTGCAGGCCGAGGGGATAACGGAGATCAAGCTCATAATAAACAGGCTGGCGCCCAGGATGGTCAAAAAGGGCGATATGCTGAGCCAGGAAGATGTGGTGGAGATCCTCTCGGTGGAGCTTCTGGGGATCGTCCCCGAGGATAAAAACATCCTGATCTCCACCAACAGGGGGTTTCCGGTGACCTTGAACATGAAATCGGCCGCCGCCGAGGCCTTCAGGAGGATAGCCAGAAGGCTTGAAGGCGAGGAGGTCGATTTCTCCGACCTGATAGAAAACGGTGGGTTTTTCGATAAGCTGAGGAAACTGTTCAGCAGAAACGGAAAGGAGTGAGCCTTGATCATCGATAGGATCATCAGATTCCTGAAAAGGGAGCCGCTGAGCAAGGAGGTCGCCAAAAACAGGCTTAAACTGGTCATAATCCAGGACAGGCTGGGGGTCGAGCCCGACATAGTCGACGTCCTGAAGGACGAGATAATCGGCGTGCTGACCAAATATTTCGAGATCGATACGGATCAGGTGGATGTGAGCCTCCACAGGGAGGAGGGATCGGTCGCCCTGGTGGCCAGCATACCGATACTGAGCATGAAGGAGAGGCTGAGGGGCAAGGCGGCTCAGAACAGATGATCCTCCAGGAAATCGGCCCAGAACCTGAGGAAACCCCTCAAAAGCAATCCGACGAACCTCTTATCCCCGCACCTCCTGAGCTTGCGGACGTATCTGATCCAGAGCTTGGGCCTCAAGTAAAACCTCAATTGGGCGTCCGAGGCGAGCCTCCGAAGGTAGGCGGCGGGGAAGTTCGAGAGACCCCTTGAGCTGTCGGCCAAAACCTCGTCCTCATCATCCCTTATCAAACCCCTCTCCCTCGCCTCCTCCCACAGATCCGATCCCCTCACGTAGTTCAGCACGCTGAAGAAAACGACGTCGAGCGGCAGCTCATACGCATACCTTATCGTCCGCTCCAGATGCTCCTCCGTCTCGATAGGCGCCCCGAGTATGAAGCTGGCACAGGTGAACAGGCCGGCCTCATCGGCCCACTCCACCGCCCTGACCCCCTGCTCGACCGTCGTCCCCTTCCTGTAAAAGTCGAGCACCTCCTGAACGCCCGACTCCAGCCCGAAGGAGATCAGCACGAACCCCGCCTCCCTCATCGCCTCGAACATCTCCTTCGAGGCCGTGTTCGCCCTCCCCTGCGCTAGTATCGCCAGCCTTATCCCCCTCCTCACGATCCCCTCCGCTATCGCCTCGACCCTCCTCCGGTTTGCGGTGAAGTTATCGTCCACGATGTAAAGCACCTCATATCCGCTCCGATATATCCGCTCGATCTCCTCCAGCACGCTTTCTACTGACCGCTCCCTGTATCCCGCGAGCTTCGGCCTGGTGCAGAAACGGCATCTATAGGGGCACCCCCTCGACGTGATGATCGACGCCCCAACGCCCGCCTTACCCGCCCCGAAGATCGTGTAATCCCCTTTGGAAACGATCTCCCTCAGCGGGAACCGGAGCGAGTCGAGGTCGGAGACCTGAACATACGGCTTCCCCTCGCGAACCCTCCCATACCTGTCCCTGAAGATGACCCCGGGCGTTTTTGAGAGGATCTCGTCCCTCTCCCACGGATCGGGATGGGTCAGCCCCTCGAAGATCCGGAGGACGGTCGCCTCCGCCTCGCCGAGGGCCATCAGATCCACCCCCTCCGGAAGCCCTCCCTCGGGGTAACAGCCCGGCCCGCCCACGGCGATCGGAGCGGAAGGGTTGATCGACCTTATGAGCCGGATCAGCTGAAGGGCGGATCGGCGGTTGTAGCTAGTGATCGATATACCTATGGCCGAGGCGCCCGAGACGGCCCTCTCCACCTCCCCCCTGTCGAACCCCTTGGCCGACAGATCCAGGAACTCGACGTCGAACCTGTCGATCAGGTGGGCCGCCAGGTAAAGCGGCCCCAGAGGGGGCGCGAAGCTCCTGAGCCGCGTGCCGAAGGCCTGAAGCGGCTCGTCCGAGTCGGGGAAGATCAGAACCACCTTGCCCTGCACCTTCTCCCCTTCCATCCGACCCTCCCCGGCAGCCCGGCGAGGCCGCAGATCAGGATGTAAAGCGTGTGGAGGGGCTGGATGGGCAGGAAATATTTGATGAGCTCCCCCCTGTTGAAGATCTCAAGCCCCTTGGACACGAGCAGGTATTCCGGCCCAAGCTTCATGAGGAGGGCGAGCGGGCCGATCCAAATGGGGATGAGCCTCAATAGGCTCAGAAACAGGGCGGGGTAGATCAACAGGTTCAGGCCGTAAACGACTACCATGAAGGCCAGGACGGAGGGCCTGTTCTCGAGAGAGTTGGAGGCCCACCTGACCCTCTGGGCCAACAGATCCCTCAGGCTCTCCTTCGGCCTGGTGGTCACGATCGCCCGGGGCGAAAGGCAGGGGACTATCCTCCACCTCGTCTCCCTGTTCACGCGCTGGATGAGCATATTGTCCTCGGCGACCGTGAACCCTATCGCCTCGAAACCGCCTATCTCCTCGTAAACCCTCCGCCTGTATGCCAGGCTGTTTCCGGTGCAGGCCGCCGCGAACCCCAGCCCCAAACAGCCGGCGAACGCCGAAAACAGCGTCAACAGCTCGAACGACTGCATCCTGATGAATAACCTCCTCCATCTGCCGAACTTGCTCAGGTAAAGGGGCGAGTCGTCTATGACCGAAAACCCGGCCACCACCCCCACCTCCTCCTCGGCGAACGGCTGAACCATCCGCCCTATCCAGCCAGGCGGGACGACGCAATCGGCATCCGTCGTCAGGATGATCTCCCCTCTGCCGTGCTTTATCGCCTTATCGAGCGCCCTCTGCTTCCCCGTGAGTCCCCCGGGATCGTCGTTGCGCAGCGGTATGACCCTTCCGCCCGACCTACGGGCGTATCCCTCGATGATGGAGAAGGTCGAATCGGTCGACCGATCGTCCACGACGATGATCTCATACAGATCGGGGGGGTAGGTCTGGTTCAGCAGCGACTCCAGGCAGGAGGGGAGGTTCTCCTCCTCGTTCCGGGCGGCGACGACCACCGAGACGAACGGCAGCCTTTCAAGCCCGCCGAAGCTCGAGCTCATCCGATGCGCCCTGGAGAGGCCCGTCCTGAGCGTGAGGAGGGCGCACATGTAGAGGAAGGCGAGCGCGATGGTCAGATAACCGATGGCGATCATCCGCGCATCCCTTTCACCAGCTCGTCTATCGCCTTGACCTGTTCGAGGATCGATTCGAGCGTCTCCAGATCGACCATGTTAGGCCCGTCGCAGAGCGCCTCGTCCGGTCGGTCGTGAACCTCCATGAAAAGCCCGTCTATCCCCAGGGCGGCCGCCGCCCTGGCCAGATATGGGACGAACTCCCTCTGCCCGCCCGATGAGGCGCCCAGGCCGCCCGGCAGCTGAACCGAGTGGGTCGCGTCGAAGATCACCGGGCATCCCAGGCCGCGCATCACGGGGATCGACCTCATGTCCACCACCAGGTTGTTATACCCGAAGCAGCTCCCCCTCTCCGTGAGCATCACGTTCGGGTTGCCGGTCGACTCTATCTTCTCCACGACGTTCCCCATATCCCAGGGGGCCATGAACTGGCCCTTTTTGACGTTTATCGGCCTGCCGGTCTTCCCAGCCGCCAGAAGCAGATCGGTCTGCCTGCACAGGAAAGCCGGTATCTGGATGACGTCCAGCACCTGTGAGGCCGGCTCGGCCTGATCGGGGGTATGTATATCGGACAGGACGGGCACGCCGACCTCCCTTTTGACCTCCTCGAGCACCCTCAGCCCCTCCTCCAAGCCCGGCCCCCTATACGATCTGATCGAGGAGCGGTTCGCCTTGTCGAAGGAGGATTTGAAGATGAAGGGGATGCCCAGTTTCCCGGCTATCCGCTTTATCCTCTCGGCCATCATCAACGCGTGATCCCTGCTCTCTATCACGCACGGGCCGGCTATCAGGACGATCGGCCTGCCGCCCCCTATCTCGATGTCGCCGACCCGGACGACCCTCGCTTCGCCCTCAAGTTTTTCCCTCTTCGCCGAGAGGATCATGTCGCACACCTCCCTCACGGCGCCTCCGCCGCCCGGCTTGGAGGTGATGTAGAGGGCGATCCTCTTGACCTCCTCATGGGCGTCGGCCACGGCGATCGGCAGGCCGCAGCGGCTCATCGGCCCGATATCCCCGACGTCATCGCCTATGTAGGCTATCTCCTCCGGCTTGATCGAGAGGCGGGAGGCGATCTCTTTCAGGGCGGCCACCTTGTCCTCGACGCCCAGGGCCACCTCGTCCACGAGAAGCTCCCTCGCCCTCGCCTCGACCGCCCCGCTCCGCCTGCCCGATATGATCGCCGTTTTGACGCCCGCTTTTCTGACGAGCTTAAGCCCCTCCCCGTCCTTGACGCTGAAGCTTTTAAAGACCTCCTCGCCCGACCCGCCGATGTAGAGCTTCCCGTCCGTCAAAACCCCGTCCACGTCCAGAACCAGCAGCTTGACCCTCCTCAGC
>QNBQ01000019.1 GCA_003645735.1 Candidatus Poribacteria bacterium | reverse complement strand
TCACCTCTTCCCTGTCCAGAGGCTTGAACAGATCCTCGGCCATACCTCACCTCACGGCTTGCGCGGTTTCCCCTGCCGGGGCGGGTGGAATTTTAACACAAATACCCATCGGTCGGGGAGGTCTTCACAACAACCGAATTGTGTGCTACATTTAGCTTTAGCCCGATCGGAGGTGGAACATGATAGGCGTTGCAGTGATCTGTGCCGCGATGGGGATCGGTTTGAGCGTGGAGGGGATTTACCAGGACAGGTTCGTTTGGATCTTCGGATATGGGTTGAGGAACGATGAGGACGTGAGACATATCGAACGGATTTTGAAGACGGCTTCCGAACACGGCTACAACGGCGCCGTGCTGTCGGCGGGGCTGGACAGGCTGAGCCTGCAGGACGAGGATTACCTCCGCAGGCTGGAGGAGGTCAAGGGGATCTGTGAGCGATACGGGATCGAGCTCATCCCCTCCGTTTTCTCCGTGGGATACGGCGGATCGGTTCTGGCGCACGACCGCAACCTGGCCGAGGGGTTCCCGGTGAAGGGCGCGCTTTTCATCGTCGAAAACGGCGAGGCCCGCCACGTCCCCGACCCGACCGTTCGGATCGTCAACGGCGGTTTCGAGGAGTTCGAGGGGAACCGCTTTAAGGGCTATAGGTTTCACGACCGCCCCGGGGTTGTAAGCTTCGTCGATACCGAGGTCAAACACAGCGGGAGGGCTTCGATCCGTTTCGAGAACTTCTCCGCCGACCCACACGGCCACGGCAGGGTGATGCAGGAGATAACGGTCAAGCCCCGCCGATGTTACCGGCTGAGCATCTGGGTTAAAACCGAGGGTCTTAAGCCCGAGGGATGTTTCAGGATGTTGGTTTTAGCCGATGGGCGTAACCTCGCCCCCAGGGAGTTCGACCTGCCCTCCACAACCGACTGGCGGAAGGTGACGATGATCTTCAACAGCCTGTATTTCGACAGGGTCAGGGTTTACGCGGGCGTGTGGGGCGCCAGGGAGGGCAGGCTTTGGCTGGACGATTGGGAGATCGAGGAGGTGGGGCCGATAAACGTGTTGCGCCGCCCCGGAACGCCCGTGACGGTCAAGAGCGAGGACGGCTCCGTGGTCTACGAGGAGGGGAGGGATTACGCCCCTCTGATAGATCCCCATTTCAGCTTTCGGGATGTGGACAGACCCGCCCCGACCCTGAAAATCCTCCCCGGAAGCAGGATCAAGGAGGGGCAGAGGCTGCTTGTGAGCTGGTATCACCCGATGGTGATAGGCAGGGGGCAGATAACCGTCTGCATGGCCGAGCCGAAGCTTTACGAGATATGGGAACGCGAGGCTGAGCTATTGTGGAAATACCTGCGATACCGCAAAGTCCTCCTGAGCATGGACGAGATAAGGATGGGCGGCTCATGCGCGGCGTGCAGAGGGAGGGACATGGCGAAGCTGTTGGGGGAGTGCATAACCAAGCAGGTGAGGATCCTGCGGAAGTTCAACCCGGAGGCGGAGATATACATATGGTCCGATATGCTCGACCCGAACCACAACGCCCACGCCGATTACTACCTGGTCGAGGGCGATTTCACCGGCTCATGGAATTACGTCCCCAAGGATCTGATAATAGCTGTCTGGGGCGGGAGGCCCCGGGAGGAGAGCCTCCGCTTTTTCGCCGACAAGGGCTTTCGAATTCTGATCGCCTGCTATTACGACGCCGATACGCTCGATGATGTGAGGGGATGGTTGGAGCTGGCGAGGGAGATCCCGGGGGTTCGAGGGTTCATGTATACCACCTGGAGGCGGAGATACGAGCTGTTGGAGGAGTTCGGGGATATGATCTGGGGGAGGCGATGATTAAGCGCTTTTCCCTTCGGAAAGCTTTCGTTTGACCTGATTCAGGACGTGCTCGGCTATCCCCAGGGCCCTTTCGGAGTCCTCGGCCGAGGGCAGCCCATGGGGGAACAGCCCTTGTTCTGTCGGGTATCTTTCCCTATAGATGCCGTTCAGGAAAGCCGCGTCGTCTAAATCCAAATCGATGTCCCATCCCATCTCGTTGACCTCCCTCAGCAGCACCACCAGATCGTGCGTCCGCCTGGGAGGCGATCCGCCCTCCAGAATGAGGCACTTGAGGCATTTCTCAACGCATTGTTGGCTGTGATAGCAGGAGTTCCTGTAGAAGCCGTGCTCATGGAGTATGGCCGCCGATTTAAACTCATCCTCGGCATCCCTCAGCCATTCCCTGGTCGCCCTCCTCATGTATAGCACCCTCCCCTTTTCGAGGGCCTCCGTTATGAAAGGGCTGCCGATGCTCACCAGCTGCCAGAGCTCCCAGGGGGTGTAGACGAAGAGATCGAGGGGAATGGCTCTATCGGAGAGGAGCTTTTCAACCTCGATCTGTCTTTCAACTTGTCGCTTGTCCGTCCGCTTGATTATCAGCAGATCGTAATCGCTGTGCTCTCCGCCTTCGCCCGCTGCTCGGGATCCGAACAATATGATGCCCTCAGGCTTATACTCCTCGATGAGTTTTCTGATCACATCCTCCAGCGTTTTAAGCATGAAAGCGGTTTATTCCTCTTCCTCCTCGGGCGCGTAATAGCTCCTGCCGTATTTGGAGTAGGAGTAATAGTAGTAGTAATCGGAGTATCGCCTGCTTTTCACGTCGAGCTCGTTTATGACCGTTCCGAAGACGTTCGCCCCGAGATGTTCCAGCATCTCCTTGGCCTGGGCCACGACCGGTCTCTTCGTATGGCCCGCCCTGACGATCAGGATCGTGGCGTCTATCTTCGTGGCCAGGACGGAGGTGTCGGAGACGACGCCCAGCGGCGGCGAATCGAAGATAACCATCTCGAATTTGGATTTCAGGTATTCGATGAGCTTATCGATCTTATCCGAGGCGAGCAGATCTCCGGGGTTAGGCGGCAGCTTGCCGGAGGGAATGACGTAGAGGTTTTCCACGTCCACAGGCTTGAGGATCTTTGACACTTTTTCCTCTATCGTTTCTCCTTCCACTTGATCGGTTAAGAATTCCGACACGCCGGGTGATTTATCGATGTTGAACATGTAATGTATTTTGGATCTGTGAAGGTCGCAGTCCACCAGAGCGGTTTTGACCCCGCTTCTCGCGAAGGTTATAGCGAGGTTGGTGGCGGTCAAGCTCTTCCCCTCGCCGGGCAGGGAGCTGGTTATGAGGATCGTCTTGACGGCGCCGATGTCACCGTTCAAAGAGGCATACCTGATGTTAGATCTGATCGCCCTGTAGCTCTCTATGATAGGGCTTCTGGGAGGGAGATTGGTTATCTTCCGCTTGAGAAGCTGTTCGAGCTGCTGCCTGTATCTCCTCCGGAGCTTCTTGACCACGGCGCCGCCCGATCCCGGCCGGCCTTCCGTCGGCGGCCCGCCATCTCCCCCGGCGGATGACGGCAGCATCTGAACTTTGACGTCGCCCAGGAATTTCCCCTCCATCTTCGGTATAATGCCGACCACCGGCAGCCCCGTCAGCCTCTCCACCTCCTCTTTGGTCTTGACCGTGTTGTCCATGTATTCCAGCAGGAAGGCCAGCCCGACGCCGAACATCACCCCCAGAACGACCGCCAACGCCAGGGTGAGCTTCACCTTCGGCTTGACGGGCAGCCTCGGCTCGGTGGCCTCCTTTATGAGCGTCACATCGCTCGACCTCATCTCCTTGAGCAGCTTCATCTCCTCCAGTTTCTTCTTCAGCTCCAGGTGAGTTGCCTCCAGCAGCTTCTTCTCCCTTAACATCCTCATCAGCTCGACGTCCTTTGTGACCAGGTCGGGATGTTCCTCCTTGAACTTCTTTATCTTGGCCTCCAGGAGCTTCTTCCTCTCCTCCAACCCGCGCAGCCTGACCTCTAGGTCTGTTTCCTGCTCCAACAGCTTCTGCCACTCGGTTATCGGATCGAGCGATTCCCCCCTCACCTTGGCCAGCTTGGCCAGCTCTTCCTGCAGCTGTTCCTCAGCAGCCTTCAGCCTTTGCTTCAGATCTATGACGTCCTGATGCTTTTCGGTGTAAAGCTCCAGCTTGGAGTTGAGCTCCAGCTTCAGCTCGGTTATCTGCCTTCGCAGCTCGTTTATCTGAGGTGTCAGCCCGCCCGCGACCGTCATCTGTTGCACCGAGGGATCTAACTCCTTTTTCTTCTCTTCTATCTGCATCCTGATCCCCTCGAGCTGAGCTTTCACTTGCTCATATTCCAGCTCGGTCTGCACGAGCTGATCCTCCATTTCGCCCAGCTTCTGTAACAATCCCGGCAGCTCCCATCCGTCCTGGGTGGGGACGGCCGTTATCCTCTCCCTTTCCTTGAACTTCGCTATCTCCTCCTCCAGCTTCTGGATTCTCTTCTGGAGCTGGCTAAGCTGGGAGTTGAGGAAGCTTATCGCCCGGTCGAGATCGGAGCTCTTTCTCTCGGCGTTCTTCTCTATGAAGACCCGGGCGACGGTGTTGGCTATGAGGGCGGCGGTAGCAGGCGTCCTGGCCTTGGCCGTCAGCTTCAAGACGTTCGACCCCCTGGGGGATGTGAGGTTGAGTATCTTCTCCATCTCCTTGTCCGTCAGGATGAGCCCGTATTCGTTGAGCAGCTTGCTCTTGGCCTCGTTGAGCACTATCGGGCTCATCAGGAAGGCCTTCTGCGCGTCCAGCTCTAGCTCCGACTGAAGCTGCCTGAAATCTATCGCGTCAAGCAGCGCGGTGGTGGGGTTCGATTTCTCATAGAGCATCGTCACCTCGGCCTCATAGACCGGCTCGCTCAGAACCAAGTAGACGATAGCCCCGGCTATGGTGGCCAACGCCCCTATTATGACCACCCATTTCCTGACGGACAAAACCATCAATATGTCACGCAGGTGGATCTCCTGTTCCTCTATGGCATGGGAGTTGCCGCTATACTCCATTTTTTCATCTCCTCCCCATGAGGATGAGGACCAAAGCCGCGATGGTTGAGAGATCAGCCGCTAGTCTTACGATCTGACGCCAGATGCTCTCCTTCTTTTGAGGGACGAAGACCGTATCCCCGGATTTCAACTCAGGCAGCAGCTGAAACTCTCCCTCGGTTAAGACCTTCTTCAGGTCGACTTCGAACTTTGACTCCCCGCCCTTCTCCCTTATCAGGGTCACCCTTTCGATATCGGCTTGGGAGGTGGTTCCGCCCGCTATGAGGAGCAGATCCAACAGCGTGGCATGCTCGGGAAGCTGGAACGTCCCCGGGTTCCTCACCTCCCCGATGACGCTAACGGTCTTATAAGGGACGAACGCCGTGTCCACGACGGTCAGCTTCCTGGCCAGCTGGGAGACGGGGACTATGACCGTATCCCCCTCCTGGAGCCTTGGGTTTTGGGACATATCGCCCTCGGTGAGGAAGAGCTTCAGGTTCAGCCTCCTCTCCGTCCCGTCCGGCGAGATGACCCTCACGTTCTCTATATCCGCGCCCTCGGCGAAGCCCCCGGCGGCGAATATCGCGTCCAGAACCCTTGCCTTTTCGGCCTTCACCCTGTGAACCCCCTGCCTCATCACCTGTCCCACCACCGCCACCGGAAAGGTCAGCTCCTCGGGGATCTTCGTCGTGGGGACGTATATCGCCGAGCCTGGCTTCACCAGCGGGTTGCCCGAGGGATCCCTGTTGAGCAGGAACGCCTTCACGTTCACAACCCTCACATCGTGATCCCCGTCCGGTCCGAACTCCACGATGCTCACCTTTTCAAGATCAGCGTCGAACGTGAAGCCGTCGGCCATGGAGATCACATCCAACAGGCTCAGCGGCTCGTCCAGCTCGAAGACCCCTGGGCTTTGAACCGAACCGATGACGCTGACCACTCTGGACAGGTATTCCTCCACGCTCAGCCTCGGGACGAAGATGAGGTCGTCCGATTTGACGAACGGATTGGCCGATTCGTCGTTCTCCTTTAGGAACCTGGAGAAGTCCACGATCCTGGTCTCCTTGGAGCCGTCCTCCTTAAAGGAGGTGATCTTTATGTGCTTTATGTCGGCGTAGGGGGTGAAGCCGCCGGCCATCGAGATGACCTCTTGAAGGGTCGTTTTGTCGGGGACCTTGTAGTAGTTGGGCTTGACCACCTCGCCGTATACGTGCACCGTGTATCCGAACTCCCTCAAGGAGACGGTCACCTGTGGGTTGCGGATGAACTCGCTGAACTTCTGGATGAGCAGCTCGGCGATCTCTTCGGTCGTCATCCCCTTAACCTGAACGATGCCCACCAAGGGCAGGGCGATGGTTCCATCGGGGGAGACCGTTACGGGGCCGCTCAGGTCGGGGTGCCCCCAGACGGCGACGTAGATCGTATCGCCCGGGCCGACCTTGTATTCCTGCTGACCAAAGGCGGTCAGAGCGAGGAACGTTGCAAGCAGGGCCGCTATCGCCTCTCCCCTCTTCATCCCCTCCTCCTCATCCGACCTCTTGGCCGTCCAGCATTCCGACCCTCAGCTTGATCTCGGCCCGCGTCTCGACCTTGGCTATCTTGCCGTCCTGGATGTGGAATATCCTGTCGGACACGTCCAGCATTTTTGTGTCGTGCGTCGCGGTTATGACCGTCACGCCCCTCTCCTCGTTCATCCTCTTGAGCAGGTATATGATCTCCAGCCCGGTCTGGGTGTCGAGGTTGCCGGTCGGCTCGTCGGCCAGGATAAGGGCGGGGTCGTTGGCCAGCGCCCTGGCTATGGCCACCCTCTGCTGCTGTCCTCCCGAAAGCTCGCTCGGCTTGTGCTGGATTCTGTCGCCCAACCCCACCAGGGTGAGCAGCTCTATCCCCTTCTGGATGCTCTCATCGGGCGTTTTGCCGGCGAAAATCATGGGCAGCGTCACGTTCTCCAGTGCGGTCATGACGGGGATCAGGTTGAAGGTCTGGAAGATGTAGCCTATCTTTCTGCACCTCAGCCACGCAAGCTCATACGCGTCCAGCTGGGCGATGTCCACCTCGTCTATGTAAACCCTCCCCTCGGTCGGCTTATCCAGCCCGCCGACCATGTTGAAGAGAGTGGTCTTCCCCGAGCCGGAGGGGCCCATTATCGAGACATATTCTCCCCTCTTGACCTCCATGTTGACCCCGCGGAGCGCCTCCACTATGACCTTCCCCATCTGGTATTTCTTTATCAGGCCCCGGACCCTGACAGCGTTCTCCTCGGGGAGCTGTCTCAGCCTTATCTTCTTCTCCTGGCTCATCCCTTGACCCTCCCTTCGATTAGCCTTCTGTCCACCGCAAATCCCAAAAGCCCCCTCTTGGAGAGCTGCCTGAAGAACATCAGCAATGAGACCTCGGCCTCCTTGCGGGTGAGGTTATACCTCTTGCAGAGGCTGTCGACTATCTTGGCCACATCGTTCTTGCCGTCGCACAGCCTCCAGACGTATGACCCTACCTCGTCCAGGACGATCACCTTCTTCGGCGGTATCCTGAACAGCCTGGAGACGATCTTCACCCACAGCTTGTCCTTCTGGGGGATTACAAGCGCCACCTCCCCCTTCTTGTCCACCTCCCACTTGATCGCGGCGTTCCTAACGGGGATCGCCTTCAACATCACATCCCGCGGCACTTTGAACCCAGGGGGCTTTTTGATCCTGAGGGCGTAAAGCAGCTTATTCAACATGGCATTCGATCGTGGAGCTTATCCGGTCGGCGATCCTCGATGTATCGCCCTTCGCCATGACTCTAACGACAAAGATCCTATTCGATTTTACACACCTCCAAGCCCTGATGGAGATCCTCCGCCTTCTAAAGGGGGCGTTCAGGAGGGACAGGAGCGGGATCGGGATCTTATCGGTGAACCTCACCTTCTCCCCCTCAAGCTTTAACCCATCATGCCCCGGAACGGGGGATTCGCCTTTGAGCGTGAAGCCGTATCCCTTCAGCTCTTTGGAGTAAACCCGCCTGAACCACTCCTCAAACGAGGAATCCTTCAAGAGAACCTCCGCCAGGCCGTATCTCTCCACGACCACCTTCCTGCTGCCGTCAGCGAAGCTCAGCATCAGGTAAGCCGACATCATTTTGTGGCTTTCCAGCTTATATCTGCGCGGGACCTCGACGGACAGGCCGTAGGCCGTCCAGAGGTTCGTCTCGCCCTCGGGATGGTCCTTTATCGAGGAGAAGATCCTGCCCGTCTCCCTGAGCAGCGCGCCCTCTCCGGGGGCGGCGTTCAGCTGGGCGATGAGCGTCCTGCGGCATTCGGGGCAGAACCAGATCATCCCGTTGGCCTTGAACCGGCTCGACCTGCAGGTGAAGAAGACGACCTCCTTCCCCTCGAAGGCCGAGAGATCCTTCACCAGCTTAACCCCTCTCCTTATCCTCAGCCCCTCCCCCTTCTTCCGCTCCTCCTTCCTGAGGTTCTTGAAATACCCATCGAGTATGGCGTGCAGATCGGGCTTCCTCTTATGGGTCGACCACTTCAGCTCCAGCCTCGGCATCAGGCTGTCCTCGAGCCTCAGATATCCGCTCCTCCAATCCCCCGAAAGCGCGCCTATCTCCCAATCGGAGGGGATGATCGCTTTTATCCCTTGCCATCCGAACTCAACCCATTTTACCTCGCCCATCTCAGAACGGCTTGACTATGACCGATTTGGAGACCATGGCCAGCGAGACGATGGCCATGGCGGCCAGGCCCGTCCCGCAGGAGAAGCCGGCGGCCAGGACGGGGTTGAACATATACCACCTCTTCAGCCCGAACCGTTTGATCATGTAAACCCTTCCGACGATCGCCCCCAGAAGCAGCGGTATCATCGATCCGGGGTCGGCCCCGATGCCGCCGGCCAGCCCGTAGAACCACATGCTCGGCAGCTTGGCGAGCCATATCAGGCCGTAAAGCGCCAGCGAAGCCCCTAAGCCGGCGGCGACATACGTCCCCCTTATCGCCTGCAACATCTGGCTCTGGCCGTCCCTCAGCGAGGTTATCCACAGACACCTCTGCGTCGCCCAGATCGGCCACCAGGTCTGGACGAACGGATACTGCGAGGAGGGTATGGGAGCCAGCTTCCAGATGAAATGCCAGACCAGCAGCCCGGAGATCAGCAGTATCGGCAGCGTGATGAGGTGGGCGGCGATGTTGCTGGTGAAGGTCGTCCCCGTGAGCTCCAGAACCCTCCAGTGCTGCGTTCCCCTTCCGTAATCCTCCATTGGGAACGGGGCGAACCAGATGTCTATTTCCTCATAGCGGCTCAGGATGATCGTCGCCTCCTTGATGTATGGCACCTCGAACAGGTCCCTGCTGAGTATGCCATAGGTTCTGGCGGTGATGTAGGAATTGAGCGGCGTATAGAGGAAAGCGAACCCCAACAGGAAAAGCAGCGGGAAGTGGGGAACCATCCAGTGCACCAGGTAGACGAACCCTATCATCCCCGCGAGCCACATCCCTCCGGCGACCCATATCGGGAAGTCGCCCCTTCCGGGCGGCGTTCTGAGCGATCCCCTCTCGCCGACCTCCTTCCGCTTCGCCTCCTTGTATTTGATCAGCATCGGCAGCGAGACGGCGAACCCGATTATGGCGAAGCTGAAGCTCTTTCCAAGCCCGAAGCTGAACCAGAAGTCCAACCAGTTCATCAGCCCGGTCGCTCGGACGTCCAAGCCGGGGTGCCAGCTGTGGAGTATCTCGAACCTGTAGAGTATCTGCGGGTTGAGGATGAACTGGGTGAACAGGGCGCCGACGAACTGGGTGATTATGACCGGGAAGGGCATGACGAAGCCGGTCAACATCTGGCCGAAGTCGGTCACCATCGCGAAGACGCCCGTGGGCGCGAACCCCTCTATGCTCCTGGTGAAGTCGATGAACGGTATCGGCAGGATCTGGATCGGCTTGGCCATTATGACGCCGGTGAGGGATGGGATTCCGATATAGAGGGCGCCCCAGAACAGCCCGGCCATCGCCCCTATGCTGAAGACCCTCCACCTCCAGGTCTCACGCTTGCCGGTTGTCTCGGCCAACGCCGTTGCTCCTTGAGCGTGGACGGGCGCCATCGGGAAGGGAAGCCTCTCCAAATCGGCGGTCAGCCTGAAAAGCACGTAAGGACCGCCGATCCACCTCAGCTGGCTAAGGACCAGGTTTATCAGCATAACCGATATGGGCAACGCCCAGTCGGGGTGGAGAAGCGACCTTTGGGCGATGGCGATCGAGTCCTTCGGCGGGACGACCCATCTCGGTATTTTGTCGGCTATCTCGAACGCCTCCGCCTGGGGGGTTTGGATGAAGTAGGCCTCCCAGATATAGCCCGAATACCTTCCGCCGGCTCCGACGGCGGCGCTGGCCAGCCCCAGCAGTATGTATAGCTCCTGCCGTTTAACGGTGGTGAACGACCTCCTGGCCAGCTCGGTGAACAGGATCACCGCCACCCAGGGCGCCGCCCCGGCCCCTGACTGGCCCGACACCAGCGACATGTAGATCGAGCCGGGCATCATCAGAAGCCCGACGAACAGCGCCCCCAGTATAACCTTCAAGCTTAAACCTGACTCAAACGTCCTCACCCCGCCGTCTATATCGTATCGCTTAGCCCATGCCTGCCACTCCTCCGCCTGGGATATCCTCTTCCTCGCCAATCTCCCTACCTCCCGTTGAGGCTCATTTGCTGTAGAAAAGCTCCTCCCAGAAGTGGCCGACGAATATCCCTATGGTCAACACAAGCACGGATAACATCTGATACCTTACGTCGCCGCCGTAGAGCAACACGGAGGCGGCCCATCCGGCCGCCCCCAGAGCGATCAACAGATAGGCCAGCTTTTCCAGGAACTTGCCCATCCGATCACCCCGTATCGGGAGTTAAACTGCGGGGCCGGGGCGATTAAGCCCCGGCCCCCGGATAAGCCCTTCAATCGTCGTCGGCGGGCGCCGGCTGAAGCGTCGGAATGGCGCCCTCCGCGATCTCCCGCCTTCCCCTCTCGTGGAACTCCGCCCTGACCTCCACGCCGAGCGTCCTCCAGATCAGGAACTGCTTGCGGAGCAGGTTGAGGAACCTCCTGTTCACCCGCTTCCAGGAGGCCACCTCGCCGCTTTCGCGGTGTATCCTCAGGAAGATCCTGTAGATGTCCTTCTCCTCGCCGCCGGAGGGGGTCGTTATCAGCTCCACCCTCTGGCTGACGCCCAGGTCATAGGGCGCAAGCCAGGCCATCATGCTGATCACATACTCCTCGCCCTCCTCCAGCTTCCTGCGGGTGAAGGTCACCTGATCGGTGTAGAAGTCGCTCGCCGATTCATCCGCGTGCGCCTCGAAGTAATCCCTCATGAAGATGTTCAGCCCCAGCGCCTCCTCCTCAAGCACGGTGAACGGCAGGTCGAAGAACCACTCGTCCCCCTCCGGCTCGGGCAGCTTCCACTTCCTCTCGATATCCGGCACGGCCATCCTCGACGCCTTGACAGCTGGGTAGATGGTCGACCCCAGAACCACCGCCATCACTATCATCGTCGCCACGACGGTCGACGTGGAGGAGTAGTTCAGCGTCAGCCCGACCAACAGGTTCCATTTCACCAGCGCCCACGCCACGCTCTGGCCCAACAGATACCCGACCACCGCGCCGATTATCGCGTAAACCACCGACTCGGCCATGAAGAGGAAGGCTATGTGGGTGGGCGCCAGGCC
>QNBQ01000018.1 GCA_003645735.1 Candidatus Poribacteria bacterium | reverse complement strand
GCTGGTGGAGACCGACGAGGGGATCGTCGTGATCGACGCCGGCCTGATGCTGCCCGACCCCGACATGCCGGGGATCGACCTGATCATACCCGATATCTCCTACCTGGTCGAGAGGAGCGATAAGCTGGCGGGGATCGTGCTCACACACGGGCACGACGACCACATCGGCGGCCTGCCCTACATGCTCCGCAGGATATCCGCGCCCATATACGGGACGAAGCTGACCCTCACCCTGCTCCAGGACAAGCTCAGGGAGTTCGGGATAACCGAGGTCGAGATGGAGGAGGTCAAACCCGGCGATTCGATAAAGCTGGGCGGGGTTGAGATCGAGTTCATAAGGGTCTGCCACAGCATACCCGACTCGGTCGCCCTCGCCATCCACACCCCCGCCGGGACGATCGTCCACAGCGGCGATTTCAAGCTCGATCAAACCCCCGTGGACGGCCAGGTGATGGATCTGCACAGGTTCGCCGAGCTGGGAAGGGATGGTGTTCTGCTTCTGCTCTCCGACAGCACAAACAGCGAGCGGCCCGGATACTCCCCCTCCGAAAGGAGCATCTTCCCCGAGCTTGACGCCATCTTCGCCTCCTCCCGCGGCAGGATATTCGCCTCAACGTTCGCATCGAGCATCTTCAGGATACAGCAGTTCGTCGAGCTCGCCGCCAAACACGGCAGATACATCGCCATAGCCGGGAGATCGATGGTCCAAAACGTCAGAATAGCCAGGGATCTAGGGTATCTGTGGCTGCCGGAAAACCTGACGGTCGACCTGAAGGGCGTGATGAACCTCCCGCCCGAGAAGGTCATGGTGATGACCACCGGCAGCCAGGGCGAGCCGCTGTCGGCCCTATCCCTCATGGCCACCGATAGCTACAAGCTCAAGATCGAGGAGGGCGATACGGTCATCATCTCCGCCAGGATCATCCCCGGACATGAGAAGGCCATAGGCAGGATCATAAACCACCTCTACAGAAGGGGGGCGGACGTCTACTACGAGCGGATAGCCAACGTCCACGCCTCGGGACACGCCTACCAGGAGGAGCTGAAGCTGATGTTGAACCTGACCAGGCCGAAATACTTCATCCCGATACACGGCGAATACAGGCAGCTGGTCCACCACGCCAGGATAGCCGAGGGGATAGGGATACCCTCCCGAAACATCCTGATCGCCCAGGACGGGGATGTGATAAGCCTGAGGGAAGGGGAGTGCTACTTGGCCGGGTCGATCCCCGCCGATAAGGTCCTGATAGACGGCAAGGCTGTGGACGGGGTGGGGGACGTCGTGTTGCGCGACAGGAAACGGATGGCCCGCGACGGGATGGTCATACCGATCGTTGTGCTGGACGGCGACGGGGAGCTCGTGGCCGGGCCGGACATGGTCTCCAAGGGGTTCCTCCCGGAGGGTGCGGAGGACGGCCTGATGGAGGAGGCCAAGAAGCTGATAATCGACCTGCTTGAGGGAATGAGCCGCGAGGAGAAGGAGGAGATGAACGCCGTTCAGGAGGAGATAAGGACGGCGTTGAGGAGGTTCTTCTCCAAGAAGGTCGACAGCCGGCCCATGGTCATACCGGTCGTGATGAAGGTGTGACGGTGAACCCGTTGAAGGCGGCCGTGTTGGGATTGGTTCAGGGGTTGACGGAGTTCCTCCCCATAAGCAGCTCCGGCCACCTCGCCCTCGCCCAGCACCTTCTAGGCTTCAAAGAGCCCCAGCTCTTCTTCGACGTGATGCTGCATTTGGGGACGCTCATCGCCGTGCTCGCCGTCTTCCACAGGGATGTGGCCGACCTGCTGCGCGGCAGGGATATGAGGACGCTCATCGGCATAGCGATCGGCACCGTCCCGACGGCGATCATAGGGGTCGGGCTGAAGGGCGCCGTTGAAGCGGCGATGACGAACGTCTACCTCGTGGCCGGGATGCTGGCCGTCACCGGCATCGTCCTGATCACCTCATCCAAGCTGTCCCGCGGCTCCGAGGGGAAGGTCAGTCCGCTCAAGGCGTTGGGGATAGGCGTCGCACAGGGCCTGGCCGTCATGCCGGGCATATCGAGGTCGGGGCTGACCATCTCGACCGGAATGCTGATCGGCATCAGATCGGATGAGGCGGCCAGGTTCTCCTTCCTGTTGGCCATACCCGCCATCCTGGGCGCCTCGGCGCTTGAGATGAGGGATGCTACCGCCTCGGGCCTCCCCTTAAGCTCGCTGCTGATAGGGACATCCGCCGCCTTCATATCGGGATACGCCGCCATAAAGCTGCTCCTCTCATCGCTCAGGAGGGGGAAGTTCCAGCTCTTCGGCTACTACTGCCTCTGCGTCGCCCTCGTCGCCGCCCTGGCGAAGCTGCTGCTGCATCGGTTATAATATCCCCTGATCCCTTTCCCGGAGGGACGAGCGGTGAGGACGGCCCTGATACTGGCCGCCGGATCGGGGAGCAAGATCTGGCCCTACGGCGAGTTCAGGCAGAAGTGCGCCTTGCCCGTCGGCAACGTCCCGATCGTCAGAAGGCTGGCTTTAGACCTCAAGAAGCTGGGATTTGAGCGGATCGTGGCGGTCGTAGGTCGCTACAAACAACAGGTCGTCGGCGCGCTCGCCGATATAGAGGGCGTGGAGTTCGTCGAACAGAGGGAGCCGGAGGGGGCGGCGCCGGCGGTGCTGACAGCCTTCCCAAACGGCTTCGACGATGACGTGCTGGTCGTCTACGGGGATATCGTCACGGCGGAGGAGAACCTGAGGGGGCTGATCGATTCGTTCGAGCGGAGCGGCGCCGAGGCGGCGGCGCTCGTCCAGAGGCTCGAAGGCGAGAGGCCCAACGACTGGATATGCGCGAAGCTTTCAGGGGAGAAGCTGACGGGGATAGAGGGACACCCGCGCGGCGGATCGCACCGGCTCTGCGGCGTATACGCCTTTAAACCCTCGGCCTGGAGATACGTCCTGAGGAACCCCGGCCTGGTGACCGACGTGCCGGTGGGGGGCATGCCTCCCCCTGAGGCCGAGCTGGCCCAGTCGATCGGGCTGATGATCGACGAGGGGGTCGAGGTTCTGGCGGTGGAGTGTCGGGAGTTCCTCGTCGACGTCGATAAACCCTGGCATCTGCTTGAGGCCAACGCGAGGCTGGTCGATTACCTGTCCCGGAAGCTCGAAGGGGACGAGATAGCCCCCGGCGCCGAGATACACGGCTCGGCGGAGATAAACGGGAAGGTCGTGCTGGGAAGGGGAAGCAGGATAGGGCCGAGGGTCGTGGTCGAGGGGACGCTGATCGCCGGGGAGAACGTCGAGATCACCAACGGGGCGATCCTGAGGGGGACGATAATGATAGGGGATGGGTCGCGCGTGAGGGATTACTCGCTGATAACGGGCCACACGTGCGTGGGGAAAAGGTGCATAGTCGGGCACGGAGCCGAGATGAGCGGGGTTATGATGGACAAGGTTTACCTCTACCACTATTGCGAGATGTTCGGTGTGATCGGGACGGCCACCGACATAGGGGCGGCCACCGTCTGCGGCACGCTCAGGTTCGACGACGGCGAGACCGTTCACACCGTCAAGAGGCGGCGTGAAATCCCGCCCGTGGGCGCCAACGCCGTCTACATCGGCGAGTTCTGCAGAACGGGCGTCAACGCAATCATCATGCCGGGATGCAAGATAGGCTCCTACAGCGTGGTGGGCCCCGGCGTGATACTCTACGAGGATCTGCCCAGCAGGACGATGATCCTCGCAAAACAGGAGCTTGTGAGGAAGGAGTGGGGGCCGGAGAGATATGGATGGTAGGGTCAAAGGTATCAGGGAGTTTCAGAAGCTCATAGAGGAGATCTACTTCGAGAGGGACAGCCGCAGGGGCGTTGAAGGGACATTCGTCTGGTTCGTCGAGGAGGTCGGCGAGCTGGCCAAGGAGGTGAAGAGGTGGCAACTCGGGAAGGGGGATAAGACGAGGCTGATGGAGGAGTTCAGCGACGTGTTCGCCTGGCTGACGACGCTGGCCAGCTTGTTGGGCGTGGACATGGAGGAGGCGGCCCAGAGATACGCCCGCGGCTGTCCCAAATGCGGCTCCAAACCGTGTCGATGCTGAGCCGGAGGTAAGGGGATGGAGAGGGATCTGATACTGGGGATGGACATAGGGGGGACGAAGCTGGCGGTCGTCCTCTCGGATCTGAAGGGGAACATACTCAGGAAGGTGAGGGAGCCTACGGAGGCGGAGAAGGGGCCGGATCACGTCATATCGAAGCTGATACGGATGAGCCGCAGGCTGATGGAGGAGGCGGGCGTGACTGCGGATCGGATCGTCGGGGTGGGGGTGAGCTGCGGCGGCCCGCTCGACACGAAGACCGGTATCGTCTACTCCCCGCCGAACCTGCCCGGATGGGACGCCGTGCCGCTCAAATCGATAGTCGAATCGGAGCTGGGGCTTCCGGCGATAGTCGAGAACGACGCCAACGCCGGCGCGCTTGCCGAGTGGATGTTCGGCGCCGGGAGGGGCTACAGCTACGTGGTCTACATGACGATGGGCACGGGCATAGGCGGCGGGATAGTCATCGACGGGAAGATCTACCACGGCGCCAACGACACGGCGGGGGAGGTGGGCCATCAGATACTCCTGCCCGACGGCCCGCCCTGCGGCTGCGGCAAAAGGGGATGCCTGGAGGCGCTCTGCTCGGGGCCGGCCATCGCCAGGCGGGCGAGGGAGGCGGTGAAATCGAACCCCGACACCCTGATCCTCGAACTTGCCGGGGGGCGGATCGAGGAGGTCAAAAGCGAACACGTGGTCGAGGCGGCTAAAAAGGGCGATAAGCTCGCGCTGAAGCTGATCGAGGAGACCGGCTGGTATATGGGCTGGGGGATAGCCAACATGGTCAACATCCTCAACCCCGAGGTGGTGATAATCGGGACGATAGCGGTGGCGGCGGGCGACCTGCTGCTTGAGCCGATAAGGCGGACGGTCAGGCGGATGGCGATGGAGAGGGCGGCGAGCGCCGTCAAGATCCTCCCCGCCCAGCTGGGCGAATACGTGGGCGATCTGGCGGCGGTATCCCTGGTTATAAGCAACCTGGATCGGCTGAGGGAGGCGGAGCGATGAGCCTCAGGGAGATCATAACCGGATACCTGGACGAGCTGAAATCAGCGCTTAACTCCCTGAAGGCGGAGGAGATCGAAAGGGCGGTCGAGATGATATGGGAGGCGTATGAGAGGGGAGGGACGATCTTCGTGATAGGAAACGGCGGCAGCGCATCGACCGCCGCGCATTTCGCCTGCGACCTCGGCAAGGGGACCTCGACGGAGGGGAGGGAGAGGCTGAGGGTGCTGAGCTTGGCCGACAACATCGCGCTCCTGACCGCCTGGGCGAACGACACCTCCTACGAGGAGATCTTCGTCCAGCAGCTCAGAAACTTGATGAGGCCGGGCGATCTGCTCATAGCGATAAGCGCCAGCGGCAACTCGCCCAACGTGCTCAGGGCAGCCGAATACGCCAAATCGATCGGCTGCCCCGTCCTAGGTTTGACAGGCTTCGGCGGCGGCAAGCTGGCGAAGATGGCAGACCACAGCATAGTGGTCGCGAGCGACAGATACGGCCCCGTGGAGGACATCCACCTCGTCCTGGATCACATCTTCGCCCGTTGCATCAGGGCGAAGCTCAGCTCACCCCGCTGAGCCGCTCCACGACCGCCGACCCGACCGAGTCGCCCCGGACGTTGATGGTCGCCCTGAACCTGTCCAGCAGCCAGTCGACCGCCCCCCGTCGGCTATTAACATCGACCTCCCGTCCGGGTAGACGTCGATCAGCTTGGCGACGAAATCGGTGTCGACACATGAGGAGCTGGCCCAGAGCTTAACTTTCACCCTCCCTCACGTCCGGCTTGCTCCCCCAAACCGGCCTACGAGAGGTTGATGGATCTGATAAAGCGGAGGTGGAGGCCGAGACGGACGAGAACGGGGAGATCGCCTTCAGGGGGTTTTACGGGAGGTATAGGGTGGAGTTCAAGGTGGACGGGGAGCTGAGGTCGAGGGAGGCGCATTTGAAGCGGGGCGAGAGGAACGTTTGGTCTTTCAACCTCCCCGGCTGATCGCCCCCAGCTCCTCATCCACCCTTTCTTTCAAGCTCGGCCATCTCCCTTTCGATCTCCTCGACCGCATCAGGGTAGCCGAACCGCTCCCTAAGCTCGAGCATGTATCTGTAGTTCTCGATCGGCACGCCCTTGAAGATGCAGTTGCTGGAGCAGTAGACATACGAGCCGGTGGCCACCCCGCCGTATCTGAGGCAGTAAAGGGCGCTCTCCTTGATCTCCTCTTTTGTCCCGGCGTGTATGGCAGAGCATTTGACGTTGCCCATAAGCGTCACCCTCTTCCCCACGATCTCCCTAACCGCCTTTATGTCGACGTTCGCCTGTGGGTCTATGGAGTGTAAGGCGTCCGGCTCGCACTCCAGGAGCTGGTCGAGAATGGGCATGATGTTGCCGTCGGTGTGTTTGACTGTGAAAGCCCCCGCCTTTTTGAAAGCGGCTATCTGCTTTTTGAGGAAGGGGGTGACGAACTTCCTGAACATGGGCGGGGAGAGGAAGGGGCCGGTGTTGAAGCAGTAATCGGCGCACATGAAGATGATCTCCGCCCCGCCCTCTATCAGCTGCAGCCCCGTTTTGATCGCCGACTCCACCCTTCTTTCGGCCTCCTCCAGCGCTTCCTCCTCGTGTTCGAACAGCCAGACCACGTGATCCATCATGTTTTGGCCGCTCGGTATGGCGAAGGTGCCGTCCACAAACCCGCTCAGCATGAACCTATCCCCGGCTATCTCCCTGACGTATTCGAAGGATTTGAGCTGATCCTCAAGCGGCAGCCAGTGCAGGCCCGTTATGACGCTGTAGTCGAACGTCTCGGCCACCTTCACCCACAGCTCGGCGTTCCTCTTCAACATATCCTCCCTCTTCGGCCCCGAAACCCCTTTCAGATCCTCGGCCCTGAGCGCCCTTTGGCCGAAGACCTCCTCGGTCAGCTGAAACTCCAGCTCCAGATGGGGGACCTTATCGGGGACCTCCCCCTTGAGCGCCTTGATGAGCCTCTCCCTGGGGGTCATCGTCTTCCACCTCGTATCGCCGATCTCGGGGCTAATTTTACAAGGGAGGGCGGGGAAAGTCCAGGCCTCCTCGGCGGCGGCCCGGTTGTGTTATAATGTTTTAGTGAGACGGCGGCGGGCGAGAGGTGGTGGGCATGAAGAGGATTCCCCCGGATCACCCGCTCATCAGGCATTTCAGGTGGTCGCTTAAAAAGGCCGAGCGGACGGCATCCGTTCAGCCTCCGCCCGATGTCGAGGATTACATCTGCGACGAGGTGTTGGCCAAGTTCGTCCACGTGGACAACCTCTACAGGATAAGGGACTCGTCGGGCAAGAGGGTGACGGAGATCGCCGAGATACTGCTTGAGGGGGAGAAGCTCCCGGCTAGAGACCCGGTCCTCAGGGACATCTGGCTTCATCAATACATAGGCGACTACGCCCTCTTCATAGCCGGCCTCTTCCCCGAAAGCCTGAGGAGGCTGAGCAGGGGCCCCAGCAAGGATTACCTGCTGATGAAGCTCGACTCGATCTTCGTCCCGTTCGAATCGCCCCTCGAATACTACATAGAGCAGGGCAGAACCTCCTACGGCAAGGTGTCCAGGTTCTACGCCGGGGTCGACGGGAGGAAGTTCATGCTGTTCTCCGATCTTTCGACCAGGTTCAAAACCTACGTCCAGCTCATGAGCCTCGTCCGGGTCTACCTGGAGGCGAACCCCCACTTCCAGGAGGTCAAACGGATACTCACCCAATAGCCGCCGGAGGACGGGATGGCCGGGCTAATAGGCCTTTTCCTCCTGACCTTCGCCTCCCTCTCCGAAATTTCTCCGGGGCGATCCCGTTGCCCGAAGGCAGAGATATCGTTCCGCATCGGAACGGGGCCGAACCGCGATCCTGACTTACTGCCGCATGCTCAAGCTGAGGCGGTGATGGCCCGCCGTTTCAGACCGATCCCAATATCATCTCCCGAAGCCTTCTGGTGAACCTGCAGCTCCTCTCCACGCTGCTCACATCCTCCAGCCGGTATTGGACGACCAGCGGGCCTCTGAAGCCAATCTCCCTCAGCCCTTTGGCGAACGAGTCGAAGTCGAACTCGCCCGTCCCCGGCTCCCCTCGATGGCTGCCCGAAACGTGGACGTCGCCCAGCATATCCCCCATCGCCAACACGGCCCGATAAGGATCGGCCCTGTCGTTGAAGAGGTGATAGGTGTCGCAGGTCAGCTTCAGCCTCGGATCGGTCGATCTGATGAACTCGATCCCCTCCCGGTAATTGTCGAGCGGGCAGCCCTTCTCGAACTCGAGCGCTATCTTCACCCCGTGTTCATCGGCGGCGGGGATCATCTCCGAGAGGTTCGCCTTAAGCGTTTCGAGCGCCTCCTCCTTCGAAACGCCCTTCGGCTGGTTCGGCCAGATGTCGATTATACCGGCGTTCAGCTTCAAAGCGGCTTCGAGCACCAACTCGAAATGTTTGAGCGCCTCCGACCGGAGCTTGGGATCGGTCGCTATATGCCAGCCGAAGCCGACCGTCGGCACCTGAAGGTTATGCCGTTCGGCCAACCCCCTGACCTCATCGATCCCCTCCGAAGAGAGCTTCCCCAGGAAAGCCTCTTTGACGGGGACGTTGATCCCGTCGTAGCCGGCCCGCGCGACCAGTTCGAATATCTCCTCGCGCGAAAACCTCCCCAACGTCCCGACGTATGGGTCGTAACAGACCGGCAGCATCGCATCACCTCCCCTTCACCCCGATATGACCGCTATCCTGCGGAAGCCGTGCCGGACGACGCATCTCAACACATCGGCCACGGCCGAGGCCCAACGACCGCCCTTATTCTACCACCCTCAGGCGCTTCCGTCAAACGCCGTTCACAAACCGGTTGTCAATCGTCCGGGGGAGGTGTATAATCCCCGTGTGACCCTTTCGAGGAGGAAGGATGAGGTGGACGTTGGCGGCGCTGATGGCCATGTCGATAACCGCCCGGGCATCGGAGCTTCCCCAGCTAAGGGGATGAGGATCGCCGATGAGAGGGACGGGGCGTCGAAGGGGGTGAGGGGATGGCGGCGATGGCATTGATGACCCTCATCGCCGCGTTCGCGGCCCAGGCCGATCTGGACGGGGATGGCATGCCGGACGGGATGGAAAAACAGCTCGGAACCGATCCCCGCCGTCCCGAGCCGTTGATCCTCGTCCTGGAGGACGGACGGGGGGATCGGGACGAAACGATCGGCTCGGGACACAAACTGGCGCCCGATATAACGAAGGTCTGGTTCGCCCACGTGGGCGGGCACAGGTTCCTCTTCAAGGTCGAGTTCGCCTCCGTTTATGTCGGCAGGGGAAATGTTTTTCACCTCTACGTCGACCTCGACGACGACCCGTCCACCGGGCGGCGGGACAAGGAATTCGCAAGGGGGACGGATATCATGTATAGCTTCGTGAACGGGAGGCCCTCGCCCAGGATAATCAACCCCAGGGTCAGGCTCAGCCCCGAGATACCGGTCAGACAGGTGATCCACGGAAACGCGATATACGTCTGCGACGATCTGAAGCCCAGGGCGGTCGACGGTCGAACTCGTTTCCGGATCTACCTTCTCAGCCACCGGATCGATCCCACCTCCGACAGCGACTTCACAACCTGGACGTATGTCGAGGCGCCGATCGATCCCTCGAGGGGAACGCCCGAATCGCCCTTCCCCGAGCGGGAGGGGTTCGATATCCTCCCGGCCTGGTATGAGCTGCTTTACGAGCTGTGGAACGACGAGGGGACGGTCAGGCTGCTCCAGAAGGAGGCCGAGGCGGTCGGGCTGATAAAGCACACGAACGATGACTTCGAGGGGAAGGGAGATCCGAACGAGAAAGCGATCTGGAGGTCGCCCGCCGAGGGAAGCTATTACCTCGTCCTGGTCCTCTACGATAAGCCCGGGGTCTGGGAGGTTCTGGAGGTCAAGGTGAACGGGAGGCGGATCGGGAGGGTCGTCGGGACGATGAACCGCAACCGGCGGCTTCTGTTCTACTCATCCGAGCCGATCCGGTTGAGGAAGGGGGATGTGATCGAGATCGGCCAGCCCTCCGAGGGGGCGACGCCGGTGAGGTTCCGGGACGTGGCGCTCTGTCGTAAAAAGCCGAAGCCGCCCGAGCTTAGGGTGGAGAACTTGACCTACTTCATCCCGCCCGAATGGCCGGAGAGGGGGATCGTCCTGACCTGGACGACCAACAGGCCCGCCGAGTGCGTCGTCCGGTATGAGGGACTCGACGGGTCGGGGGAGAGGGGCGAGATCGAAGAAGGACGCGGTGCCGTGCAGCTGCACTGGATCGAGCTGCCGAGGCGGATGAACGGGAAGCGGTATAGGTTTACGGTCGAGGCGCGCGAGACCTACGCCGAGTTCCACGAGCCTCAGACGGCCTTATCAAAGCCGATCGAGGTCGATGCGACGAAGAGGCCCCTCGAGAAGTTCGACCCCAAGCCGGGCAGGGTGATCCTGACGGTGACGGAGCCGAGCCTCAAGGGGAGAGGTGGCTGGCCGGTCAGATCTGGAGTGCCGTTCCCCGACAAGACGCTGATCTCCCCTGATCGATGCCGGCTGCTCGGCCCGGACGGTCGGCCCGTCCCTGCCCAGTTCAAGGCGCTCTCCTACTGGAGGAGCGGGGCGGTCAAATGGCTGTTGTGCGATTTCCTCGCCCGCACCGAGCCCGGCGGCGAGGCGCGCTACACCCTGGAGTTCAACGTCGATCCCCACCCCACGCCGAACCCGTTCCGGGTGAGGGAGACCGATGAGGAGCTGATCATCTCGACGGGAAAGCTGATCTGCGTCCTGTCCAAGAAGGGGTTCGCGCCCTTCTCAAAGGTCGGGATCGACCGGGACGGCGACGGGGAGCTGGATGAGCTTATAGCGGGCGGCGATCGGGGAGGATTTGAGCTGACCGACTCTGAAGGGAACGTCTACTCGACGGCGCTCTCGCCCCCGGAGGAGGTGATCGTCGAGGAGAAGGGGCCGGTCAGGCTGACGGTTAAGGTCAGGGGGAGCTTCCGCTCGGAGGAGGGGCGGAGGTTCATGGGATACCTCTGCAGGCTTCATTTTTACGCCGGAAAGCCGTGGATGCGGATCGTCTTCTCGATAGAGAACGACATACCCGACCCGGAGATGAGCCTCATAGGATCGGCTACGGCTTGCATACCGATCGACCTGAAGGGCGCCCGATACGATTTCGGCGGGGAGAGGGAGAGCGGGATCTTAACCGATGAGCCGATCAGACTGGTTCAGGATTACGACGACCATTATAGGATAGAGCCTTCCGGGATCGAGGGGAAACGTTCGAAGGGGTATGTGTGGCTCAAAACGCCCAAGGCTCGGATTCTGGCGGCGGTTCGGAACTTCTGGCAGCTCTATCCGAAGGGTTGGGAGCTGAGGCCGGATGGGCTGAGGATAGAGCTTCTCCCGAAGCTTCCCCCCGACCTATACGCCGAGGAGCGGAGGGATGAGGATCTGTTGACCAAGCTTTTCTTCTGGTTCGATAGGGGGCGGTATAAGGTTCGGCACGGGGTAAGGCTGACGACCGAGATATGGCTCGACTTCGAGGCGCCTGGAAGGAGAGACGAGGCGGAAGCCGAAGGGGAGTGGGTTCAGAAGCCGCTTTTCGCGGCGGCCTCGCCCGAAT
>QNBQ01000017.1 GCA_003645735.1 Candidatus Poribacteria bacterium | reverse complement strand
TCGTCCACGTCCACCTTCACGTATACCTTGCTCAGATCGGCCATCGTGACGATGGTTGTGCCGGCGCCGGCTATGGCGGCGGAGAGGCTGGAGAAGATCACCTGCCCCTCCTCGACGTGTTTCTTCAGTATCGTCCCCGATATGGGCGCCGTGACGACCGTATCGGCGAGCCTGTCCCTGGCAGCTTTCAGGGCGACCTCGGCCCTCAAAACGGAGGCCTGGGCGCTTTCAACCTCCTTTTCTCTGAGCGCTATCTGATCCCTCTTCGCCTTGGCCTGCTCCAAGGCGAGCCTGGCCTCTTCAAGCTGGGCCATCGCCTGCTCGATCTCCTTCTGACGAGCCTCCTCCGACTCTATCCTCTCCTGAACCGCCTTCAACGCCAGCTCGGCCTTCCTGACGTTGAGCTCGGCCAGCTTTATCTCGTCCTCGCGGGAGGGGTTTTTGACCATCTCGAGCTGCTGAAGGGCCGATTCGTATTGCGCCTGAGCCGTTTGGAGCTTCGACTCGGCCGCGTCAAGCTCCGATTTCGGCACGAACCCCTTCTCGTAAAGCGCTTTGATCCTCTCGTATTCCGCCCTGGCGAGCTGCAGGTTGGCCTTCGCCTGCTCGACGTTCGCCTCCGCCCTCTTGATCTCCTCCAAACGCGGCTCCTTGGCCAGCTTCAGCTGCAGCCTCGCGGCCTCCAGGTTGTTCCGCGCCTCCTCAAGCTCCCTCCTGTGCGATTCCTTCTCCAGCTCTATCTCCTTCCGAAGCTTTTCGAGCCTGGCCTGAGCCGCCCTGAGGTTCTCCTCGGCCTGCCTCACCTCTATCTCGTAAAGCTTCTTTTGAAGCTCGAGGTTGATCTTAGCCTGTTCCAGCCTCGCCTTCGCCGCCTTCAGATCGGCCTCGGCCTGATCCACGTCCGCCTGGACGTAGGTCTTCTCGATCTCCGCTATCAGATCGCCCTTCTTCAGCGTGTCCCCTTCCTCGACCGGCATCCTTATGATCTCGCCGCTCGCCTTAGACTTGACCTCGACGATCTTGAGCGGTTCGACCGTGCCCGTCGCCTCGACCACGACCGTTATATCCCCCCGCCTGACCACGGCCGTCTCAAGCTCCGGAACCTCGGCCCCGCCGCGCGTGAACAGCTTCCCCCTCGCGAGGAAGATGCCGATCGCGACAGCCGCTATGACCGCCCCGGCTATAAGCCATCTCCTCATCCCAAATCACCCTTAGATGTTCGTAATGCGCTCCAATAGTTGGACGAGCCGGGGCCTCGAAATGTTCGATCGACATCAGAGCGGGGTTTCAAACCGGTATGTCCCGGGGAGCACCTCGTAGACCGCTTTCCCCTCCTCTGACCTCAAGAGCTTCACCCCCTCGGCCCTATCGGCCGGCCTCCCGCTTTCCCCCACCTTCGACGGGTCGGAGGTCGGCAGGTGAAGCTCGGCCGTCACGTTGGGCGGTATCGAGAGCGAAAGGGCGAGCCTCTCCTCCTCGACCCTCCACTCGACCTCGATCGGCCCCCTGATCGACCTGTAGCTCGCCCGGACGAAGCTCAGGGAGGGGTCGATATGCGGCCGGATGATTATCCGTTTGAAGCCCGGCTCGGCCTCCTCGATCCCCGCGACCGCCCTGAAGAGCCACTCCCCCACGCTGCCGAAGGCGTAGTGGTTGAACGAGTTCATGTCGGGCGTCTGGAACCCCCTCTCCTCGGTGTAGCCGTCCCACCTCTCCCAGATGGTCGTGGCGCCCATCCTCACCATGTAGAGCCAGGATGGGTAGCTCTCCTGTAAGAGCAGCTTATAGGCCACATCGGCCCGGCCCATCTTCGTCAAGGCCAGCATCAGATGCCGGGTGCCGACGAACCCCGTGGAGAGATGCCAGCCCCGTTTCTCGATGTCCGAGATCAGGTGCTCCAGGGCGAGCGGGCGAAGCTCCTCGGGCAGGAGGTCCAGATCCAGCGCCAGGGCGTAGACCGTCTGCGTCTCGCCTTTGATCCGCCCGTCGCCGCTCACATACGCTTTGTTGAACGCCTCCCTGATCCTCCCGAAAAGCTCGGCGAACCGTTTCGAATCCTCCTCCCTTCCGATCGCCGCGGCCATCTCGGCCATCAGCTTGACCACGTAGGCGAAATAGGCCGTGGCCAGCACGTCTTTGGGCGTTTCGGCTCCGGCCGGCACCCAATCGCCGTAGCCGATGGCGGGGCGCAGGTAATCCCGGCTGTTTTCGACCAAGTGATCGATGTAGCGGGCCATCCTCTCGTAGTGACGCTCGATTATCCGCGTGTCGCCGTAGACCCTCCAGAGCGTGTAGGGGACGATGATCCCGGCGTCGCCCCAGGCGGGCGTGCCGAAGCCGGCTCCCGTGACGGGCGCCACGTCCGGGTAAGCTCCGTCCTCCCTCTGGCCGTCGTTGAGATCTATCAGCCACTTCGTCATGAAGGCGGAAACGTCCGCCAGGTAGCTCGCCGTCCGGACGAATATCTGGGCGTCGCCCGTCCACCCCTGTCGCTCATCCCTCTGCGGGCAGTCGGTCGGCACCTCCAGGTAGTTGCCGCGCAGGCTCCAGCGGATGTTCTCGACGAGCCTGTTGACCAGATCGCTCGAGCACTCGAACTCCCCCGCCATGGGCACGTCCGAGTGGAAGACCACCCCGGTTACGGCGTCGAGCGGCGGCTTTCCGGGATATCCCCTCACCTCGACGTATCTGAACCCCCTGAAGGTGAACCTCGGCTCCCAGACCTCCTCCTCGCCGCCCTTGCAGATGTAGAGATCCCTGTTCCGGGCTTTGCGGAGGTTGGTCGTGTAGATCGTCCCGTCCGGGTTGAGGACCTCGGCGAACCTGAGGGCGATCCGCCTGCCCGGCTCCGCCCCCTTCACCTTCAGCCGGGCCACGCCGATCATGTTCTGGCCCATGTCGAAGACGAAGACTCCCGGCTCGACCTCCCGGACGGATTTGGCCGGAAGCTCCATCGTCTTCCTGACGGGGACGCCGGGGTGGGCGGTCAGCTCGAGGTTCACGTTTTCGTCCACGACGACCGGCCTCCAGTCCCGATCGTCGAAGCCGGGCGAGTCCCATCCGGGCATCTCCCTGCGGGCGTCATACGCCTCGCCCATGTAGAAATCGGCCTCCAGTATCGGCCCATATGCGGCCTTCCAGCTGCCGTCCGTGATCACAAGCTCCTTCGACCCGTCCTCGAACTCGATCTCCATCTGCAGGATCACCCTCGGCTCGCCGTATCGGCCCCTTCTACCCCATCCGCCGCAATACCCCGCGAACCACTCGTCGGCCAGGATAACCCCGATGACGTTTTCCCCCTCCCTCAGCAGCTCGGTCGCCTCATAGGCTCGGTAGTAGGCCCGCTTTCTGAAATCGGACCAGCCGGGGATGAAGTAATCGTCGCTCACCCTCCGCCCGTTGAGGCGCAGCTCGCAGCTCCCCAGAGCGCTCACGTAGATCATCGCCCGCTTGACCGGCCTGTCTATCCGGAAGCTCTTCCTCAGGAACGGCGGAGGCGGGACGTGCACGCCCATACCTCCCGGGACGCCCCAGGGCGGCGAGCCCAGCCCCCCTATCTCGGCCGATTCGGCCCAGCCCGAGTCGTCGAAATCGACCTCCCTCCACCCCTCGGGCGCCTCGGTCGACGCCCTCCAGCTCTTGTCCGTGGAGACGATGAGCGGCTCGCCCGACTCGAACTCGACGACCAGCTTGCCCAAAACCCCCGCCGGCCCTCCCTCGTTGACCGCCTCCAACGCGATGACGTTCCGTCCGGGGCGGATCGATCCGGCGAGATCTATGACCTGAGGCCTGTCCCACGCTTTGGGCTTCCCATCGCTCCGGGCGATCTCCCGACCGTTCGCGAAAAGGACGAACTGATCGTCGACCGTCAGGATCATCCTGGCGCGCTTGATCTCCCTGTCGGTCGGTATCTCGAATCGCCTCCTGAAATACCTCCTCCCGGCGGGCGCCTCAAGGCGGGGGTTGCCCTCGGGGAACCAGATCCACCTGCAATCCTCGAAGGTCAGCAGTCTCTCCTCCCACTCCGCCGGCTCGTCATACCCGATCCACTTGGCCCTCCAATCCTCTTTCCTCAGAAGGCCCATGCTCCATCGGGCCGGCTCGCTCCACTCCGACGGCTCCCCCTCATCGTCCCAGATCATCACCTTCCACCAACACTCCATCCCCGATCTGAGCGGCTCGCCCGAATAGACTATCTGTGCCGTCTCGTCCAACTCGACCCTCCCCGTGTCCCACAGGTCGCCCACGTCCCTTTCGAGGTTCTCCCGGCTGCTTGAGACGATGATCCTATACGCCGTCTGCCTCGCTCCCCTCGACTCCGGATCGACCGGCTCCAGCTCCCAGCTAAGCCTGGGGTTGGGGACGTCAATCCCAAGTGGATTGACCCTGTATTCGCATCTAAGCCCTTTAGGCCTCAGCCTGGCCATCGCTCACCTCCTGGATCACAAGCTTCGGCTTCGGAGCTTCCCGAATTTTATCAGGTTCAGGGGTTGGATTTCAACGCCTCAAAGCTTGACAGGGGGTCAAAGGTGTGATATATGGTTGACCGAACGGGCCGCGCTGTCAGAGGTGTGGGGATGCTCGGCCCGTTGACGATCTGCCCGACCGCCCTTCAACCGTTGACGGCTAAAGTGATATGCATGGGGAGACGGTGAAAAGGGAGGGGGAAACGATGAGATATGCGGCGATCCTCTCGGCCGCCGTCCTCGCCTTGATCCCCCTCCTGGCCTGGGCGGAACAAGGCCCTTCGCCCGAGGAGCTGGCCGGGAAGATCCTCGAGGAGACGGGGATCAAGGGAGGGTTGATCGTTCATATAGGATGCGGGGATGGTAAGCTGACGGCGGCCCTGGGGAGAAGGGAGGGCTTCCTCGTCCACGGGCTTGAGGGAGACGAGGCCCTCGTCGAGAAGGCCAGGGAACACATCAAATCGCTCGGGCTTTACGGAAGGGTATCGGTCGATCTGTGGAGGGGGGATCGACTTCCCTACAACGATAACCTCGTCAACCTGGCCGTGGTCGAGGCCGACGTGGATCTCGATGAGCTGATGCGGGTCTTGGCCCCGCAGGGCGTCGCCTACATCAAGGAGGGGGAGGGTTGGAGGAAGGTCGTGAAACCCAGGCCGAAGGAGATGGACGAGTGGACGCACTATCTGCACGATGCCTCTAACAACGCCGTGTCCCACGACCTTCTGGTCGGCCCGCCCTTCCACATCCAGTGGGTGGCCGGCCCGAAATGGACCAGGAGCCACGACCACCTCTCCAGCATCAGCGTCGTCGTCTCCTCCGGGGGCAGGATCTTTTACATCCAGGATGAGGCGCCCAGGGCGTCGGTGGCCTATCCGCCGAAATGGTTCTTGGTGGCGCGGGACGCCTTCAGCGGCGTGCTGCTTTGGAAGCGGCCTGTGGGCCCGTGGGAGGGGCATCTGAGGGGGTTCAGAAGCGGCCCGGCCGATCTGGCCAGAAGGCTGGTGGCCGTAGGCGATAGGGTCTACGTCACGCTGGGATACGGCGCGCCTGTGACGGCCCTCGACGCCGCAACGGGCGAGATCCTCAAGGTCTACGAGGGGACGGAGGGCGCCTGTGAGATAGTTTACGACGACGGGGTGCTTTACGTCATAGCCGGGACGGTCGACCCAGAGGAAGCGGCCCAGGCGGCAGCCAGACCCTTCGGCCCGCGTCCCCCCACGAGGATGAAGAGGTTGATGGCGATCGAGGCTGAGACGGGGCGGATCCTGTGGACCAAGCACGACGAGGACACCTACGAGATCATGCCAACGGCCCTGGCGGTGAGCAATGGGAGGGTTTACATCGAAAACACGAAGGAGGTTATCTGCTTAGATGCGAAAAGCGGCGAGGTGATCTGGAGGTCTTCCAGGCCGATAAGCCTGAGACGGCCGGCCTGGTCGACGCCCACGTTGGTCGTATGCGACGGCGTGGTGTTGTCGGCCGATAGGGCCGCCCCGAAGGAGGCGAAAGGGGGCAGGGTGGAGTGGATCGTGACGAGCCGTGGCGGGGATGCGCCGCCCGGGGAGCTGATAGCCTTCTCGGCGGAGACCGGCGAGAGATTGTGGAGCTGTCCGTGTAGGGAGGGCTACAACTCCCCGGTGGACGTCCTGGTGATTAGAGGGCTGGTGTGGACGGGAAACCTGGTGAGGGCGCGCGACCCGGGGATCACCGCCGCCCGGGATTTGAAAACCGGGGAGATCAAAAAGCAGCGGCCGCCGGACAGCAAATTCTACACGATCGGCATGGGACACCACCGCTGTCACAGAAACAGGGCGACCGATCGATACATCATAACCGGCAGGGCCGGCGTCGAGTTCATCGACATCGAGACGGGCAGGGCCATACCGAGCCACTGGGTGAGGGGCGCTTGCCAGTACGGGGTTTTGCCCTGTAACGGCTTGCTTTACGTCCCTCAACACTCCTGCGCCTGCTACATCGAGGCCAAGCTGAGCGGCTTTTACGCCCTGGCTCCGAAACGGAAGGGGTGGTCGCCTATCGAGGTCGACTCGCTTGGCGATCAGCTCGAGAAAGGCCCGGCTTACGATGAGGTCGTCGGGGGATGGCTTGAGGGGGGCGAAACCGAGGGCGATTGGCCTACGTATCGGGGCGATCCCAGCCGCAGCGGATACACAAGGTCGGCGGTCCCGCTTCAGCTCGTCCAGCTCTGGTCTAAGAAGATCGGCGGCAGGCTGACCGCGCCCGTTGCGGCCGGTGGAAGGGTCTTCGTCGCCTCGATCGATACGCACACCCTCTACGCCCTGGACGCCGCAAGCGGGGAGGTGCTTTGGAGCTACACCGCCGGAGGGAGGATCGACTCTCCGCCTACGATCTATAAGGGCTTGGTCATATTCGGCTGCGCCGACGGCTGGGTCTACTGCCTGCGGGCATCCGATGGGGAACTCGTCTGGAGGTTCAGGGCGGCCCCCGAGGACAGAAGGATCGTAGCTTACGATCAGCTCGAATCGGTCTGGCCCGTCCACGGCAGCGTGTTGGTGGTGAACGATGCGCTTTACTTCGCCGCCGGCAGATCCTCCTTCCTTGACGGGGGAATTTACCTCTATAAGCTCGACCCGGTGACGGGCGAGAGGCTCGCTGCGAGGCGGATAGATAGCCGCGATCCCAAAACGGGCGAGGAGCCGAGGGGTGTGATTAAAGGGACGGATATGCCGGGTGCATTGCCGGATGTGCTCTCGAGCGATGGCGAGTCGATCTTCATGCGCCATCTGGCGTTTGATCTGGACTGCCGGCCGCGGAAGGAAAGGATACCCCACCTCTTCAGCCCAGCCGGTTTCCTGGACGACTCCTGGTGGCACAGGACATATTGGATCATCGGGACGAAGATGAAAGCGGGATGGGGAGGGTGGTGGAGGGTCGGCAACGTGGAACATTCGGGCAGGTTGCTGGTGCTGGACGGCGAAAACGTCTACGGATATGGTCGCACCAGATACGGCAACCTCCTACATATCGGCCTCGGAAACACCCGTTATCAGCTGTTCTGCGCAAGCAGACAGCTCATGCCGCCTCAGATCAAGACTAAGGGCAGAAGGCGGGTGGAGAGGTCGAGGGTTAGGTATCTGTGGACGAGGCGGGTGCCGGTGATCGTGCGGGCGATGATCCTGGCCGATAAAACCCTCTTCATCGCCGGGCCGCCCGATATACTCGATATGAGCGATCCGGCCGCTCCGATCGAGGGCAGAAGGGGAGGGGTCCTGCGGGCCGTATCGGCCTCCACAGGCGAGACGCTAGCGGAATACCAGCTCAAATCGCCCCCCGTCTTCGACGGGATGATAGCCGCGAGGGGGAAGTTGTTCATATCGCTGATGAACGGAGAGGTGGTGTGTCTGGGGGCCGGCAGGTGATGGCCGGCTCCCCTCAATTGGCTTGAAAAGGGGAGGTCGGAGATGAGGTTTGTAAAATCGATCCTCGCCGCCATCGCAGTGATGGCTTCTCTTGCCTTCGGCCAGCTGTCCGCGGGGGAGGAAGGCGCTTCCCCCGCTGAGCTGGCGAAGCGCATCTTAGCGGAGACGAAGGTTAAGGGCGGGTTGATCGTCCACCTCGGATGCGCCGATGGTAAGCTGACGACGGCGTTGTGCGCAAACGAAAGCTATCTGGTTCACGGCCTGGATAAAAGTGAGGCGAACGTCCGAAAGGCCAGGGAGTATATCAAATCGCTCGGCCTCTACGGGAGGGTCTCCGTTGACCTGTGGAGGGGGAAACATCTGCCCTATATCGATAACCTGGTCAACCTGATCGTGGTCGAGGGGACGGTCGAGGTATCACATCAGGAGCTGATGAGGGTTTTGGCTCCGGGCGGCGTGGCCTACTTCAGGGGAAAGAAGGAAGGGCTTCGGATGCTCGTCAAACCCCGTCCTGAGGGCATGGACGAGTGGACGCATTACCTGCACGATCCCTCCAACAACGCCGTGTCGCACGACTGGTTCGTCGGCCCGCCCCGCCGGCTCCAGTGGGTCGGAAGCCCCAGGTGGTCGAGACATCACGATCACATGGCCAGCATGAGCGCGTTGGTCTCCTCCGGCGGGAGGATCTTTTACATCTTCGACGAGGGGCCGACCGCCTCGATCATGCTCCCCCCCAAATGGTCGCTCATCGCCAGGGACGCCTTCAACGGGGTGATCCTCTGGAAGCGATCGATCCCCAAATGGTTCCCCCATATGTGGCCCTTCAAGAGCGGGCATGCCCAGCTGCCCCGTAGATTGGTGGCGATCGGCGACAGGGTATACGTCACCCTGGGGATCGACGCGCCCATCTCGGCCTTGGACGCCGCGACGGGGAAAACCGTCAGGACATACGAGGGCACGGAGGGGGCGGAGGAGCTGATCGTATCGAAAGGCGTGATATTCGCCGTGGTGAACAGGAACCCGATCAGATGGGAGGAATACAGGCAGGTCAACAGGGGGATCGGAAAGGAAAAAGCGAGGGTGGCGCGGGAGTGGCCGTGGGATGAGAAGGAAAGGGCGCTTACGGCGATCGACGCCGAAAGCGGCGATCTCCTCTGGGAGAGGAGCTACAGGGTCGCCCCGCTGACGCTGGCCGCGGATGATAAACACGTCTACTTTCACGACGGCGAGAGGATAATCTGTCTTGACCGCGAGACGGGCGAGGAGGTGTGGCGATCGGAGCCGATCGCCAGGAAATCGCCCATCCCGACCAACTACGGCCCCACGCTCGTGGTCTATAAAGACGTGATCCTGTTCACGGGCGGAACTAGGGTCATGACGGCCCTCTCGGCCGAGACGGGCGAGGTGCTCTGGAGCTCCGATTACCCCCGCGTGGGCCACAACTCGCCCGAGGATATACTGGTCATAGGCGGGCTCGTCTGGTGCGGGGAGACGGCGAGGGGGAGGGACTCGGGCGAGTTCACCGGGCGGGATCCCTACACGGGCCAGGTCAAGATAAGGTTCCTACCCGATATCGATGCACATTGGTTCCATCAGAGATGCTACCGGGCCAAGGCCACCGATCGGTATATCCTGACCTCGAGGACGGGGATCGAGTTCGTTGATTTCCGCGCGAGGCGGTGGATGGTGCACCACTGGGTCAGGGGCGGCTGTCTTTACGGGATCATGCCCTGCAACGGTTTGATCTACGCTCCTCCGCACGACTGCGCCTGTTATCCCGAGGCTAAGCTGTGCGGCTTTTGCGCGCTGGCCCCCGAATCGCCCACCAGGTGGAACCTGTTGAGGCGGGCGGGAGATGGGAGGCTGGAGAAGGGGCCTGCCTACGGCGAGCCGATGGAGGCCCCCCAGCCCTCCGAGGATGAGTGGCCCACCTACCGGTGCGACCCGGCTCGGAGCGGTCGGACGAAAAGCCCCGTTCCGACCCAGCTGAAGCGCGCCTGGGAGGTCGAGCTGGGCGGCAGGCTCTCAAGCCCGACGATAGCCGAGGGGAAGGTCTTCATCGCCTCGATCGACGCCCACACCCTCTACGCCCTGGACGCCGAAAGCGGAGAGGTTCTCTGGTCTTACACGGCCGGGGGAAGGATCGACTCGCCGCCGACGATCTACAAAGGGCGGGTTCTCTTCGGATGCGCTGATGGATGGGTTTATTGCCTGCGAGCGTCGGATGGGAAGCTGGTATGGAGGTTCAGGGCGGCGCCGGCGGATCTGCGGCTGGTGGCGTTCGAACAGGTGGAGTCGGTCTGGCCCGTTCACGGGAGCGTTTTGGTCTGGGACGGGGTCGTCTACTGCGTCGCCGGCAGATCGGCTTTCTTGGACGGGGGCATGCGGCTTGTGAGGTTGGATGCGGAAACGGGCGAGCTGCTATCCGAGACGGTGATAGACGATCGGGATCCCGTGACCGGGGAGAACCTCCAGGTGAAGATGCGCGGCTTGAACATGCCCCCCGCGCTGCCGGACATCCTCTCCTGCGACGGCCGCTACGTATACATGCGCTCACAGAGGTTCAAGCTGAACGGCGAGGAGCTTCCCCCCGTTACGCCCTCCAACCCGAGGGATCAGAGGGGCGAAGGGGCACATCTGTTCTGCCCGTTCGGTTTCTTGGACGACTCCTGGTTCCACAGATCCTACTGGATCTACGGCAAGACCTTCATGGGAGGGGCGGGCGGATGGCCCCAGGCCGGGCGGTTCACACCCGCCGGAAGGATACTCGTCTTCGACGAGTCCCGCGTTTACGGCTTCGGCCGAAAGCCCCAATACTTCAGATGGACCACCCCGCTGGAATACCACCTCTTCTGCGCCGATAAAGAGCCCAAGCTGATCAAAGCCTCCAAGAAGATCAGGGTTCCGAGGATCGAGCACAGGTGGAGCAGGGAGGTTCCGATACTGGTGAGGGCGATGGTTCTCGCCAATGGGACGCTGTTTATAGCCGGCCCTCCCGATCTGGTGGACGAGGAGGAGGCGTTCGACCGGTATAAGGACCCCGAGATCCAGAGGAAGCTGAAGGAGCAGGCGGAGGCCCTGGAGGGGAGGAGAGGGGGGATGCTGCTCGTGGTGTCGGCCTCCGATGGGAGGGATCTGGCGAGGTATGAGCTCGACTCGCCCCCCGTCTTCGACGGCATGGCGGCCGCCTATGGGCGGCTATACCTGGCCACGATGGACGGAAGGCTGATCTGCTTCAGATGAGCTTGACGGGCCGGCTCGCGGGCGGCCCAACGCTTCGCCCGGAGGAACGACGGTGAAGAGGATTCTACCGCTTCTCCTATTGCTTTCCCTCCAACCGGCCTCCGCCTGTATAACGCCTGTTTACCGTTATGCCCTTGAGAACTGGCCGGCCGATCCCTACAGGGTGTCCGTCCTCTACAGGGGATCGCTGGGGCCGGAGGGGGAGAGGTTGGTCGAGAGGCTTCGCTCGGCCTCCGAGCTGGCCAACATCTACGTCGAGACGGTGGATTTGAGCGGGAATCCCGGGAACCCCCCTACTGAGGGCAAGCTTCCCCGGATGGTCGTCAGATATCCCGCCTTCATAGAGATCGAGGAGCCGCTTTGGAGCGCCCCTCTCACGGAGGGGAACGTTGAGAAGCTGTTGAGATCGCCGCTCAGGGATGAGATCGCCCGCCATATCATCGAAGGGGCCACGGCGGTTTGGGTTCTGGTCGAAAGCGGGGAGGATGAGCGGGATAAGGAGGTCGAACGCCTCCTGAGGGAGGAGCTGAGAAAGATGGAGAGGGCGCTGGAGCCCGATCTGGAGGAATACGAGAGCTATCTGGAAAGCCTAGGCATGCCGATGGATCTCAAGGCCCGCTTTCCCCTCGTCCGCCTTTCAAGGG
>QNBQ01000016.1 GCA_003645735.1 Candidatus Poribacteria bacterium | reverse complement strand
CCTCCAGTTCCTCATAGAATCGCTCGTCCTCAGCCTGATAGGCGGGGGGATAGGCATCCTGTTGGGCGTGGTCGGTTCGAGGATCGTCTCACACCTGGCCGGGTGGAGGACGGCCATCTCCTGGGACTCCATCTCGCTGGCCTTCTTCTTCTCGGCCGCCGTGGGCATCTTCTTCGGGATTTACCCGGCCAGAAAGGCGGCCAAGCTCAACCCCATCGAGGCGTTGAGATATGAATGAAGAGATCGAAACGCGAGGGAGAGCTATGCTGAGGAGATTTGTTTTCGCCTTCACACCGGCGATCCTTTTTTTATGGATCATCCCATCCACCTTCGCACGTCTCCCCCTCTTCCCGAAATCCCCCGCGGAGGACAAGTTCGAAACGCTCCTGAGGAAGTTGGAGGAGAAGGTCGAGGTCGACCTCTCCAAACCCCTCACGCTGAGGGAGTGCATAGAGGTGGCGCTCAAAAGGTCGACGAGGGTGAGGCTATCGGAGATGGAGGTGACGCTGGCCGAGCTGAGCCTGGACGACGCCAGGGCCAGATACTTCCCCCAGATCTACCTGGACGGGACATACATGTTCTCCGATAAGGTCGAGTTCGGGTTCGAGGAGGAGAACTACGACCTATGGCTGAGGGCGAGCTATACGATCTGGGATCACGGCCACAGGGAGGCGGAGGTGGCCCAGAGGCGGGCCGAGGCGGAGGCGGCCAGAAACAGATACGAGGAGGAGGTTCAGCGGCTGATCTACAACGTGACCGTCGCCTACTACAACCTGCTCAAGATGAAGAAGCTGGTCGAGGTGGACGAGGAGATATTGAGGATCGCCCGGATGAACACGGAGAAGACGAGGGCCTTCATGGAGGCGGGGTATAAGGTGGAGGCGGACGTGCTGGCGGCGGAGGTCAGGGAGGCGAACGACGAGCTGAAGCTGATAGAGGATCAAAACAACCTCAAGATCGCCAAAGCCAACCTCGCGATGGCGATGGGGCTGGATCCGGGGACGGAGATAGAGGTGGTCGAGGACAGGGGATACGAGAGGTTCGTGGTCACCGGCAGGCTTGAGCCGGAGGAGATCACGCTTGAGGAGGCGATAAAGAAGGCCTTGGAGAACAGGCCCGAGCTGAAGGAGATGAGGGCGCAGATAAAGGCGATGGAATGGGGGGTATATGTGGCCAAGCTCGATAGATACCCCAGGATAACCGCCGAATACGGCTACAACGTCGATCTGGACGATTACCTCCGCGAGAGGGAGAATTTCAAATCCTACAGGAGCTGGCAGGCGGTCGCCAAGCTCACCTTCCCCTTATTCGACGCCGGCTCCTCGAAGAGGAGGGTTCAGCAGCTGGAGATACAGCTCAGAAAGCTCAGGGAGAACCTCGAATCGCTCGAGAGGCAGATCGCGCTTGAGGTGAGGGAGTGCTGGTATGACCTCATGAGGATAAGGAAATCGCTGGAGGTGCTGGACAAGCAGGTCAGAAACGCCAAGATGAGCCTGGACGCAGCCTTGGGCAGGTATGAACAGCAGCTGATAACGGAGATTGAGGTTGCCGAGGCGAGGAGCCTCTATGCCCAGGCGCTGACGAACAGGGTGCACGCCTACTACGACTACAAGATCGCCCAGGCGGCGCTCAAAAAGGCGATGGGGGTGTTGAGGTGAGGCCCGTCAAGGTCAGGGCTTATTCCGGATACAAGGCGGATCAGGAGCCGAGGTCGTTCGCCCTCGAGGGGAAGGAGATCGGGGTGGAGGTGCTGGCCTCGTATCTGAGGCAGGACGCGGAGGACGGGAGGCTCTACGCGGTTTACAGGGTCAGAGGCGACGACGGCCGGGTTTATGAGCTGTGGCTGGATCTGGGGGAGGAGGAGTGGTATCTGATCCCCCTCCCCCGGCCGGGCATCCCTACCGAAGCTTGACGGCCCCCCAGACGGCGGGGAGCCTGCCCTCAGGTTTGACCGGCGAGAAGGCGGAATGCGAGGCGAGGTATTCGATGATGTTGGCGGTCAGCTTCCTCAGGTTTTGGGCCTCGTCCGATTTTTCATCGGTGTATACCGCGTTGTGATGCCCGAGCGTGATGATCTTCCCCTTGCCGACGTCGAACTCCACAAGGGGCCTTTCGCCGGCGCCCGGCCCGCCTCCCCTCGTTTTGGTTGCCAGGATCTCGCCGGGTATGTTGGGGACGTTCATGAAATCGGAGGTGAAGCCGTCTTGGGCCATGCTGCAGAGGAAGATCGGCTTGGAGGTGTCGAACCCGGCGAAGATGGGATGGTTTTTGCCCTCATCGGTCGGGACGACACCTATCTCGGGAGGGTTTTTGCCCAGGGGGCTGAAGACCCTGGGCTTAACGCCCACAAGCCCCAGGTCGTAGGTGTAGTGGAGGCCCAACGCGGTCAGGAAGAGCGTCCCGCCTGCCTGAAGATAGTCCAATATGGCCTTCTTCGTCTCATCCGTCAAAAACGGGGCTGGCAGCGAGTTGGTCTGGGAGTAGTGAAGCCAGAGGACGGCGAACTCGGTCAGCTTGTGGGGCCTGCCGTTGAGGTCGGTGAACCCGCCCTTCCCGTCGGGGATGATTATCAACGCGTCGTAGTTTTGAGAGGCCCACTCGTAAGCCGCCTGCGCCACCTCCCCCAGCTCTTTCCCGCCGGCCAACAGGCCGAGCTTAAATGTCCCCCCTTCACAGACCAGGGCCTGAGCGGCCATGAGCGCTATGATGATGGCTATAGCCCTGCTGGCCATAATCGCTCCCCTCCTAACGGCAAAGCTTAGCGCGGTGAAATGTTACCATCCCAAAAGTCCGATTTCAACCCGCGGGAACCGCTGAAGTTGACACGATCTGTGGGAAGGAATATAATTGGCATTGACGACGCAGACCAGGGGGGAATGGGTTGGGAGGTGTAAACATGGGAAGGGGTTTAATCCCGGCTTTGGTGATGATCAGCCTCTCATGGCCCTTCGGAGCGGCGGAGGCCCAAGGCTTCGTCACGGACGGCCTTGTGGCGTTTTACACCTTCGATGAAAGCGACATCGACGGCAACGTGGTGAAGGACATGTCCGGAAACGGGAACGACGCGAAGATCGTGGGGGAGCTGAAGATAGTGAAGGGGGTCATAGATGAATGCCTGCTTTTCGAGGGGAAGGCGAACTGCTACGTCGAGATACCCCCTCTGGGGGATTGGGAGCAGGTGACGGTTGAATGCTGGGCATATGCCGAGACCCTGGCCCCAACTTACCAGGGGATCGTCTCCACGTGGCAGTGGGCGCCCGGTAAAGTTCACTTCAAGTTCGAAAGCCGCCAGATACAGGTGCACAAGAACGACGGCGTTAAAATCAGGTTCGATTGTGAGGAGAAGAAGTGGTATCACATCGCTTACACCACCGATACGAAGAAGAACGAGCTGAAGCTTTACGTGAACGGAGAGCTCGTCGACCAGGGGGCCGCCGGCTCGACCCCCGAGAACATGAACGAGAGGCGGGTCGGAAGCGAACACGACGGCAGATGGCTGCACGGCATGGTGGACGAGGTTAGGCTTTACAACCGGGTTTTGACCCCCGAGGAGATCAAACAGAACTATCAGGTGAGATCGAACGAGATGGCGGTGTGGCCGGGGGATAAGCTGGCTGTCACCTGGGGATCGCTGAAGAAGGGATGATGGGAATTCCCAGCTTCCTCCCGGCCGGGGGAGCTTATCCCCCGGCCCGCCCGTGCGATGAGGGATAAGCTCCGGGGCGCGGAAGCCCGGGGACGCATCACCCGAAGGGCGCTTTTCATAGGCCTGATACTGGTAATCGCCACGGCCTACTGGCTGGGGATCGCCAGCGAGCTTTGGTATCAGGCGATCTTCTCCTTCCTCCACCCCTACCCACACGCGATCTTCATCCTCTTCCTCCTCATCCTCACAAGCCTGCTTCTCAAAAGGGTCTCCGACAGGCTCGCCCTCTCCCCGATCGAGCTGCTGACCATCTACATCATGGTGAGCATGGTCCCCTCTATTTCCGGCCACACGATGATGGCGATATTGATGGGAACCCTGACCCATCCCTTCTGGTTCGCCACGCCCGAAAACGAGTGGAAGAGCCTCTTCTGGAGATACATCCCCTCCTGGTTCACCGTATCGGATACGAAGATCCTGAGGGGCTACTTCTATGGGGAGTCCACCTTCCATACAGTCGAGCACATCAGGGCCTGGGCGGTGCCGATACTCGTCTGGTCGGCCTTCATCTTCTTCCTCTACCTCTCCTACCTGTGCATCGCCTCGATCCTCAGGAAGCAGTGGGCGGAGAACGAGAAGCTGAGCTATCCGCTCGTCCAGCTGCCGCTCGCCATGGCGACGGATAGGGGCTTTTTCAGGTCGAACCTTCTGTGGGTGGGGTTCGGTATATCGGCCTTCATCAGGCTGCTGAACGGCCTGCACGACCTGGCCCCCGCCGTCCCCCAGATCCCCCACGGCTACTGGTTCCGATTCGCCGAGAGGCCGTGGAACGCGATGGGGAGCATAAGCGTCTCGTTCAATTTGGCGGTGATCGGCCTGACATACTTCATGCCGCTCGATCTGGCCTTCTCAAGCTGGTTCTTCTTCTGGCTTTCGAGGATGGAGAGGGTGATCGCCAGCGCGATGGGGGTGAGCGTCAGCTCGCTCTACATAAACGCGAGGGTCTCGGGCGGATGGATAGGGATAGGCCTCCTGGCCCTCTGGGTGTCGAGGAGGCATCTGATCTCGTTCCTCAAACACATATTCGGGCTTGAGAGGATGGACGATTCGCGCGAGCCGTTCAGCTATAGGACGCTGACGGGGATGTTCTGGGGGAGCTTCGCCTTCCTGGCCATGTTCTGCTACCTCGCCGGTATGAGCGTCTGGGCGATACTCGTCTTCTTCGCGCTCCACTACATGCTGGCCATAGCCATAGCGAGGGTGAGGGCCGAGCTGGGGCCTCCTTATCACGAGGTTATAGGGATCAACCCGAGGGGGATGATGGTCGACATCTTCGGCCCCAGGAGGCTGAGGGGCAACAACCTGACGATCATCACCTTCCTCTACGCCTTCGACAGATGCCACAGATCCCACTGCATGCCCGATCAAGTGGAATCGCTCAAGATCGGCGAGAGGACGGGAATGGACAACAGAAGGCTTTTCGGCGCCATGGCGCTGGCGATAGGGGTCGGGGCGATCGCCACCTTCTGGTCATACCTCCAGATCTGCTACAGATACGGGACGCTGGCCAAGATGCGTGGGTGGATCGGCCACTTCGGCTGGGAGAGCTTCAACCCGCTTCAGAGATGGCTCCAATACCCCACCGGCACGAACGTCGGGGCGGTGGTCTCCATGCTGATAGGTCTCGCGACGATCTTCTTCCTCTACGGGATGAGGGCCAGGTTCCTGTGGTGGCCGCTTCACCCCTCCGGCTACGTCGTCTCGGGCGCGATGTGGGGCGGGCTGTGTTATTTTTGGTTCCCCGTCGTGGTGAGCTGGCTCATCAAGCTGATCATCCTGAGATACTTCGGCCTGAAAACCCACAGGAGGGCCATCCCCTTCTTCTTCGGCTTGATTCTGGGCGATTTCATCCCCCGGAGCGTCCTGAGCATAATCAGCTTGATCCTCAACGTCTACATGCCCTCCGCCGGGGCGGGCCACACGCTTTGAAAACCCCGCCTTCGAAAATCCTTGATAGAGCGGTCCCCTTCGGGTTAAACTTTATCTGAAAGCCTATCGGAGGGGGATGATATGGGCTACGGATACATAGGCAGGATTTTGAGGGTGGATTTGACCTCCGGGAGGATAGAGGTCGAAACCCCTGAGCCTCTGATATACCGGAGGTATCTGGGCGGCAGCGCCCTGGCGCTCTACTACCTCCTGAGGGAGCTCAAGCCCGGGGTCGATCCCTTCTCGCCTGAGAACATGATCGTCTTCGCGACGGGGATACTCGCCGGCACGCCGATGCCGGGCGCGTCCAGGCTGAGCGTTTTGGGGAAGTCGCCCCTGACCGGCGGGCTGGGCGAGTCGGAGGCGGGCGGATGGTTCGCGCCGGAGCTTAAAAAGGCGGGGTTCGACGCGATAATCATCAAGGGCAAAGCGCCCAAACCGGTCTACCTCTGGATACACGACGGGAAGGCTGAGCTGAGGGACGCCTCGCATCTGTGGGGGAAGGTGACCGGCGAGGTGTCGGACATCCTCAAGGAGGAGCTGGGCGAGAGGGTCAGGATCGCCCAGATAGGGCCCGGCGGCGAAAAGCTGATAAGATACGCGGGGATAGTGAACGAGCTGCACCACTTCAACGGAAGGACGGGCATGGGCGCGGTGATGGGCTCCAAAAACCTCAAAGCGATAGCGGTGAGGGGGACGGGCGAGGTGCCGATGTATGACAAGGAGAGGGCGCTTTCGATCATCAAATGGTTCAACCGCGAGTATTACAAGCCCCAGCCGGGCGACATGCACGACCTGGGGACGGCCAGGATAGTGAGGGGGCTCAGCGCCGACGGCATCCTGCCCACCCGTAACTTCAGGGAGGGGTCGTTCGAGGGCGCGGACGATATCAGCGGGGAGAGGATGAGGGATACGATCCTGATCAAACGGGGCACCTGCTACGCCTGCCCGATCGCCTGCAAACGGGTGGTCAAGGTCGACGAGGGGCCGTTCAAGGTCGACCCCAAATACGGCGGGCCGGAGTATGAGACGATCGCATCGTTCGGGTCGCTGTGCGGCGTCAGGGATCTCGCGGCCATAGCCAAGGCGAACGAGATATGCAACAAATACGCGGTCGATACGATCTCATGCGGCGTGTCGATAGCCTTCGCGATGGAGTGCTTCGAGAACGGCATACTGACGAAGGAGGACACCGGCGGGCTGGAGCTGAGGTTCGGCAACGCCGAGGCGATGGTCAAGATGGTCGAGATGATCTGCAGGAGGGAGGGACTGGGCGATATCTTGGCCGAGGGGGTCAAACGGGCGGCCGAGAAGATAGGGAAGGGCGCCGAGAGGTTCGCGATGCACGTCAAGGGGCAGGAGGTGCCGATGCACGAGCCGAGGGGCAAAAAATCGCTCGCCCTCGCCTACGCCACCTCCCCCACCGGCGCCGACCACATGGAGGCACCCCACGACGTCTTCTTCCCCGACCTGGGGCCTGAATCGGGAAGCCCGCTTGAGCCGTTGGGGCTGATCGAGCCGATGTCGATGCTGGAGTTCAGCCCGCGCAAGGTGAAGGCCTACTACTACTGCCAGATCCTCTGGAACCTCTACAACAGCCTTGATGTTTGCGATTTCGTCGGCGCCCCGCTGGGGCCGTTCCCGATAAACAAGATCGTCGAATACGTCCAGGCCGTCACCGGCTGGGACACGTCTCTGTGGGAGCTGATGAAGGTGGGCGAGCGGACCGCCGTCATGGGCAGGATCTTCAACTACAGGGAGGGGTTCACGAAGGAGGACGACACCCTGCCGGAGAGGCTGTTCAGCCCCCTGGAGGGCGGCACCCTGAAGGGCGAGGGGATCGACAAGGAGAAGTTCAAGGAGCTGCTGGAGCTGTTCTACGAGATGTATGGCTGGGATCCCAAGACCGGCTTCCCGACCAGGGGCAAGCTGGCCGAGCTCGATCTTCTCTGGGCGGTCGAGGAGGAGGGGAGGTGACGCTGGCCGAAAGGCTGGGCTACCCGCCGGGCTCCAAGCTGCTGATCGTCCACGCCGATGACGTGGGGATGTGCCACGCCGTCAACGACGCGACGATCGACGCGATGGGGAAGGGGATCGTCACATCCGGCAGCGTGATGGTCCCCTGCCCCTGGTTCCCCGAGATAGCCGGGCGCGCACGCCAGAACCCCGACCTCGACCTGGGGATACACATCACGCTCACGAGCGAGTGGCGATATTACCGGTGGAGGCCGGTCTCCCCGATCGATAAGGTCCCGGGGCTGATCGATGAGGAGGGGTTCATGTGGAGGTCGGTTGAGGATGTAGTGAGACACGCGACGCCCGAGGAGGTGGAGATGGAGATCAGGGCGCAGGTGGAGAGGGCGTTGGAGTTCGGGATGAACCCGACCCATATCGACACCCATATGGGGACGATCTACGCCTCGCCCGAGTTCTTCGAGGCCTACTGCCGCGTGGCTCGGGAGTTCGGCCTGCCGGCGATGATCGTCTCGCCTCAATCCCAGCTCGCCAGATCCATGGCGGGGGAGAACCCCGCTTTGGCGCCGATCTTCGAGCGGATGAGGCGCGCCGCGGAGGGGATGCCCATACTGGACGAGCTGGTCACGGGCTTCCGATCGGCGGAGCTGGGGCCGCGCAGGGAGGAGTTCAAATCCCTAATCGAATCGCTCAGGCCCGGCGTCACACAGGTGATCGTCCACCTCGGGCTTAACAGGCCGGAGCTGCGCGCCATAGCCGGCTCCTGGAGGAAGAGATACCACGACTACCTGATCACCTCCGACCCGGAGATGAGGGAGTTCGTCGAGGAACAGGGGGTCGTGCTGATCGGGTGGAGGGAGATCAAGGAGAGGTTTTTCGGACGAGGGGGATAGCGCCCCTCACCGGGGAGCTATCCCCTCCATCCCAAGCCTTCACCTTCCGGGCCTTTGCCTTTCGCGCTGGAACCGTAGTCTCCGGAGCGGCCCGCCGAGCTGAGGCGGGAAGGGCAGGCCGTTCTCCAAAACCCCTATCACCGTCAGCTGAAGGGCGGCTCTGGCCGGCAGGCCCTCGATCAGCTTCTCCTCCATGTCGAGGATCCTCTTCCTCTCCTGGAGCCTCCTCTTCCTGAACTCCATCAGCGCCTTCCTCAGCTCCTCCTCGGGGGCGCTCCTGTCCCTGGCCAGCCTCCTCAGCTCCCTGACCTCCTCCCTCGCCTTTCGGCTCGCCTCCAGCTTGGCGTTCACAAGCTCCATGACGGCCTTCTTCTGATCCTCCGTCAGCTTCAGCCTGTCGAGCGCCCTTTCAAAGGCCCTCTTGAACCTCTCCTCAGGCGGGACCCCTTGACCCGGCGGCGGTTGAGGGGGCCTGACCCGCTCCCTCACCTGGGCGTTGACCATCAGGGTCAGCAGCGAGGCGACCAGCAAAAGGGATAAAACTCCGAACAAAGCCTTACCTCTCATGGCGTTCCCTCCTCTTGGTTGGTCACAATTTTAGACGGGGCCTTCGACGGTTCAGTTTAACGGGCGCCCTTTTTCTTTTTGTTCTTGGAGGTGGCCCTGCTGTCCCTGTATTCGACCCTCAGAGGCACCCCCTCAAGCCCGCCGAAGGCTTGCCTTATCCCGTTCAGGATATACTGCTCGTAGTCGGATTTTATGAGGTCGGGATGGGTGGCGAATATGAGGAAGGTGGGCGGTTTGACGTCTATCTGGGTGATGTATTTCATGACGGGCCGCTTGTTGGATACGATGGGATGCTGATACTCGGACACCAGCTGTCTGAGCAACACGTTGAGCTGATGGGTGGGGAGGCGGGTCGAGTAATCGGTGTATACCTTGACCGTCAGATCGAGCAGCTTGTTGAGGTTGAGGTGTGCGGTAGCGGAGGTGAAGATGATCGGGGCGTAGCTCATGTGCGGGAAGATCTGGCGGATGTATTGTTCGTAATCCTCCTGCTTGACCTTCCTCTTCATCGCCAGATCCCATTTGCTGACCACGATTATACACGCCCTGCCGCGGGTGTGGATGAACCTGGCTATCGCCTTGTCCTGGTGAACCAGCCCTTGGGTGCAGTCAACCAACAGCCAGGCCACATCGCTCCTCTCTATCGCCCTCAACGCCCTCTTGACCGAGTATCGCTCCAGATCGGTCTCTATCCTGGCCCTCCTCCTCATCCCGGCGGTGTCGACGAAGGTGAACTTCTGGTCGCCCCTGTAGAAGGTGATGGAGATGGCGTCGCGGGTGGTCCCCGGCTCCTCGTCCACGATCACCCTCTCCTCGCCCAGGATCGCGTTTATCAGCGAGGATTTACCGGCGTTGGGCCTGCCCACGACGGCGATCTTTATCCCCTCATCCCCCTCCGGCTCCTCGGCCTCCTCTTCAACCTCCGGCAACAGCTCCACAACCCTGTCCAGCATCTCCTTTATCCCCCTGTTGTGCGCGGCGGAGATCGGGAGCGGGTCGCCTATGCCCAGCTGGTAAAAAATCCCCACGTCCATCCCCCTCTTATCGTTGTCCACCTTGTTGACGGCCAGGATGACCGGCTTTTCGATCTGCCTCAGCATGTTGGCTATGTCCTCGTCCTGGGGCGTCACGCCGTCCTTGACGTCGACGACGAATATCAACACGTCCGACTCATCTATGGCAAGCTGAACCTGCTTTCTGACGAGGTTGACGATCCTCTCCTCCGATGAGAGGTCCAGCCCGCCGGTGTCTATCAGCGTGAACCTCTTGCCGTTCCACTCCACCTCGGCATACAGCCTGTCCCTCGTGACGCCCGGCTGGTCGTGCACCACCGCCAGGCGCCTCCTAATGATCCTGTTGAATATCGAGGACTTCCCCACGTTCGGCCTTCCGATTATCGCCACTTTGGGCAGCTCCATCTTCGATCACCCCTCCGCTTTGACCGCCTTAAACAGCGTCCTGAACCCCGCCCTCACCACGCATACCCCCGGTATGGCCAGAAGAACGCCCATAGGTCCTATCAGGTCGCTCCCTATGAAGACGGCGACGAGGATCAGGACGGGGTTGATGTTCAGCCTTCTTCCCATCAGCTTGGGCGAGATGAAGTTCCCCTCCACGAACTGAACCAGCATAAGCCATCCGATCGCCGCCACGAGGAAATACCACCTGTATCCCGGCGATGTGAGGCAGATGAGGACCGCCGGGATCATCCCCAGTATCGCCCCGACAAACGGTATCATGTTGGCTATCCCCGCGATTATCCCTATCAACAGGGCGTAGTTCCGCAGATCGCTCGGCCCCAGAAGCCCTATGATGAACAGCCCGAAGGCCGAAAGCAGGGCTACCAGCGACGAGACGGCCAGCTGTCCCCTCAGGAACTGCGAGAGGCTCTCGTCGACGTCCCTGAGGAACTCCCTTATAAGCCCGCCCCGCCCGCTCCTATCGATCGCCCTGGATGCGAGACCCCTGAGCGCCTTTATCTCGCTCAGCAGGTAGAACGTTATCACCGGCACGACCACGAACCCCAGAATGCTCAACAGGGCGCTTGCGACGTTGCTGAAGAGCTTGAAGGCGTAGCCGCCGACGGAGGCCGCGATCTGGGGCGCCTTCGATTTGAAATCGACGACGATCGCGTCCAACGCCCTCCTCAACGGGTTTTCCTCCGCCTCAACCCCCGCCCTGCTCAGATAGGGGACGACCCTCTCCGTGTAGAACCTGTAGACCAGCTCGGAAAAGCCTATCAGCTGCTTGACCGCCGGGAAGGCCACGAAGAAAGCCACGCCCAGAACAAAGATCACAAGCGCCAGCATCACCAGCGCTATGCCCGCCGCCCGCGGTATGTATCGCTCCAGCTTGACCACCACGGGGTCGAATATGTAGGCCAAGCCGAGCCCGACGATGAACGGCGCCAACGTCCCCTTCAGCTTGTAGATCCCCCAGACCGCCAGGAGCGCCGTCATCAGGACAATCAACCTGCCGCCCAGCTCCGTCCGCCTGTAAGGCAGCAGCAGGTAAAGCCCGCTCAGATAAAGCACCACCGGGTTCAAAACCTCCCTCAGGGAGAGGCCGAAGGCGATCAGGACGGAGCTCAGGACGACAAGGGTCAGGATGAGGAGGACAAGCCCTTTCAGCCTCGCCTCGTCCATGTTTAAAGGATAGCAAATCGGAACCGGCATTTCAACTTGACTCGACCTCGAAGGGGGTGTATAATCCTTCCCCGAAGCTTCAGGGGGAGGTGAAGGGGTGGTAGGCAGAAGGGTGGTCATCGTGAACAGGTTCGACGTGGAGCTGGAGGAGTTTACGATCGACGAGAGCTCCCTCTCGCCGACCGAGATCCTCCTCAAAACCCACTACACCCTGATAGACCCCGTCGAGGAGCTGGCGGCATACGCCGCTTTGGAGGAGACCGAGTATCCGTTCAGAGCGGGCCGTATGGCGGTGGGCGAGGTGATCGCCGGAGGCGAAGAGGTGACCGATCCGGAGGTGGGCGAGCTGATCCTCTGCGGGAAGGGCCACGCCTCGATCGCCAAGCTGGACGTGGGGGAGGAGCCTTGGCAGAGGCTGCCGGAGGGGATCGACCCGAAGAAAGCGCTTTTCGCCGGCATCTGCTCGGCGGCGATGGCCGCCTTGAGGGGATCGAGGGCCGGGCTGGGGG
>QNBQ01000015.1 GCA_003645735.1 Candidatus Poribacteria bacterium | reverse complement strand
TTGTTGTTGTTGCTTTATAAGCTCACTTTTGACGATTTCCACAGGGAGATGTGGAGGTGGTTTGAGAGAATCCTGAGGGAGGAGGGAAAAATGCTCCCCAGGGCCTCAGGAGAAAACCAGGATAGGGATGAGAGGGAGGGGAAAGAAGCCCTCGAGCCAGCCGAGGTCGAGGAAAGGGAGCTATCCCTCCCCGACGTGATCAGGTCGGAGGTCAACCTCCTGGTGCTTCCGTTCTTCGCCCTCTGGGACAAGGACGTCCGGAGGAAAACCGAGACCGAATACAGGGCTGTGATCACCAAAGGGGCCAGGAGGCTGGAGATCTACTGGAACGTCTCGGCCAACCCGAAATACGGGTATCCCGGCCCCTTCGACAAGAAGGTCCACCGGGCCATCGAGCAGATCATCAGCGAGCTCCCGCTTCCGATCCGAAACCCGATCCCGCTCGGATCCCTCAACAACCTCGCCAAAAGGATGGGGATCCCGAAGGCCGGCGGCAGGGAATACAGGAAGATAAAGGAGGCCCTGAGGAGGATCGTCGCCACAACGGTCGTGTCGAAGGGGATCTTCTACTGCAAGGGGACGAAGGAATGGGTGGAGGATGAGTTCCACTTGTATGAGAGGGTCATTTTCAAGGGGATGAGGCTGCCAAACGGCGAGATAGCCGATACAAACTACCTCTACCTCAACAGCTGGTATTTGGAAAACATAAACGCCAGGTATGTTAAGCCGATCGACTGGAGATATTACAACTCCCTCGGGACACCCATCGCTCAAAGGCTCTATGAGCTTCTGAGCATTAAGTTCTACGGCATGATGGCCCAGGGCGGGAGCTGCATCTCCTACAGATATTCGACCCTGTGCGATCTCCTCCCCGTCGCCCGTCAGAAATACCTCTCATTCGCTAGGAAATCCCTCGATCCGGCCCACAGGAAGCTGAAGGAGACCGGTTTCCTCGAAAGCTGGTCCTGGGAGAGGATCCCTGGGGAGAGGAGGGATTGGATCATCCGGTATTACCCCGGGGAGAAGGCCAAAGAGGAGATCCGAAGATTCCAGGAATACTACGAGCCGCCGAGGCCGGTGCTGGAGCTTCCGAAGCCGGAGGAGGAAAAGGAGCCGTTGGCCGAGGACCAAGCAGAGCTGGTCGAAAAGCTGGTTAAGCTTAACGTCTCGGAAAAGGTGGCTAAAGAGCTGGTCAGGACCTGCGACCGGGAGCTAATCGAGAGGTGGACGGAGGCGATCCACTACACAAATGCTAAGGATAAGGCCGCCTACCTGGTCAAGGCGATAAAGGAGAACTGGGCCCTGCCCGAGGAATACCTAAAAGCCCTTGAGGAGAAGAAAAGGGAGGAGGAGTTGAAAAGGCTGAGATTGGAGGAGGAGCGGAAGAGGAAAGAGGCGGCGGAGAGACGAAGGAGGGAAACGGAGGAGCTGAGGAGGATCTACGAAAGCCTGCCGGCTGAGATGAGGAGGAAGGTGGATGAGGAGGCGATGAAGCGATTGCCCTCCTTCATGAGGGACAGGATAAGGAGAGGGGAGAGCTCCCCCGTCCTCGAGGTCTCGCTTGAGGGTGCGAGGAAAGAGGTAATTAGGGAGTGGATTGAGAGTGGGAAATTGGATCGAAATGTCGTATGAACTTGTTGCAAAAATGTTTTGGAGATGGTAATCCAAGAGGGGCAACACATCAAGAGAGGTGAAAGATGGAGTTCAAGGGGCTAACAGACCATCGATAGCAGTTCATTAAACAATTCATCCCTCTCCCTCCCGAAAGAGGGAGATCCCCCATAGATGCAAGGAGAGTGCTGAACGGGATACATGGAGGCTGAAAGGAAAAAGAGGCAGGCCCAGAAGCGGGCCATATAGGTTTGTCAAGGAGACATATTTGAAGGGAAGGTGTGGGGTAGGCCAGGTTTTCCGGTTGGTTGAAGAGCTTTAGAAGGTTGATCGTCTGTTATGAAAGGGAGGTTCGTTTTGTTTACCTCTTTCATCATCGCTTGGAGAATTTTGCAATGAGTTCGATCACTCCCTCGCTGCTATAGCTCCCCAGATCATTGAAGAGAGGTTGTCTCAATGAAACGCAAATTCTTTTCAACTGTTTCTCCACTCGTCTAAATTTTCATCACTATTTTGCAGTTCCATATACAGTCTATTACGCCGTATTCCCCTAGCTTCTTCCATATCTCAGGCTTTTCCTTGCCCCAGAGATTGGTGGAGTTTTGGATGTGTGTCTCCTGACTTTCCCATACCTCCGATATGCAATATCCAGCTCTATCGCGATACTCGTCGAGTAGCTCAACTTCTATACAACCAGGGGTAGATTTCAAAGCGGGTATCCACTCCTTCTCAAGGAATCTCCTCAGATCCTTCTTCTTAACTCCAGACTTGACCGTTATCACGTAGAAAACCCTGCATCTTTCCATCCTTCACCTCCATATTCCAATCAATACGACGTAAAACGGTCCTTTACATAGTATGGTCGATATGACTCCACCCAATATAAATGGGGCAAAGTGGATTGGGTGTTGTATTTTTATCCTGTTGTTGAAGCTTTCAAAACACCCCTTATCCGCTAGTTGTTTAAGTAGCTCGACCTGCTCCTTGGATATCCCCTCCGGAGTCGGTGAAACAATGACTCTCTCGTCAAGTGATCTCGATGTCACCGCTGCTTCTTTCTCATATCGAACTCCATTTGAGTCGCGGATCTCAACGATACACTCAGCGGGTATCATCCCCTCCTTTAACTCAGAGATGGCGATCTCCTTCGTGAACCCGAAGCTGTCCAGGCTGAGCATAAATGAACCGATGAAAGGATAGACTAAAATATAAACACCAGCCAGTAAGCCAAAGGTTTTGAGAAGGGAAAGCCAGTTGGGGAATGAGTTATACAGTAGGATCACCAACGTCGGGAGCAGAACAGCGTATCCCCAGTACTTCGCCGGCCCTAACTTACCCAAAATCTTGTTCAATGCATAAAATGAGATGAGAACTAGGGTGATAGTGGCGAACCTGCTCATATGCAAACCGATTAAGTTTTCCAATTGAGCGATTAGATAGTAAGCGGTCTGAGCGAAGATCAGGAAGAAAAGGAGATCTATAGCCCTCCTCGATAAGTAGGAGAGGGATAGTTTGCTTGCTGCGAAGGCCGCCTTTAAAGCCTCTTTCAAACGAGGAAGCGGTGTTATGACGATCAAGTAGATCGATGCGAAGAGGAAGTAGATCACGAAAGTGTTGATGAACAGTACAATCGGTGGGAAGCTTATGAAAGCCCTTTGACTTTGAAACAGGGAGGGAGGAAGCACCATCGATATCCCCCAGAGCAGCTTTGCATCTCCAGGCGCTAGAATGCCGAACCAGTAGGACAGGAAAGCAATAGCACCTCCCAGTACGATAACGCTTACAGCTCTGCTTAAACCTGTGTGACCTGAGAGGAGATATACAATCTGGGCGATCACCCCTGCATATATCAGCCCGAATGAACAGGTGTTCCTCACCTTGCCGTATCTCAGATCAGTATAAGCTCCATAGAAGCAGAAGAGCAACCCTATAGACGTTGCAAGTATTTCATAGGAAGTCATGTTTCATCCGACGCTATGGAGAGAATTTCATCCACAATTTCCTTAGCTTTAATCTCATCACCTGAGATGTAAGTTAGAATAAGCTCTACCTCTGACGGTGTATGATCCTTGAGGAGCTCGGATGCGAGGGCATATTCCATCGGTTTCTCCTTGAAGCGTGGAAGCTGGAAAGCCTTGCTTTCGATTTCGCCCCTCCATCGGTTGTATTTGTACGCAAATACTATCGGATAACCTTTGAATTGAAGTTCACTTCCCATCGACTTCCGCAACTCCTCGAAAAGCTTTATTATCTCCCGAGCTGTCAGCTCCCAGGAAAATCTCCTGGCCGTTCTGAGGGAACTTGACCTCAGGTGATCCATCTCCTCAGGTTTTCTCAGTAAAGACCTCAGTTTATCAGATACCTCCCTGACAGGTACGATCATAGTATCGCCGTTGCTGCAAGCTGCTTTGATAAATATACCCGCCTCATCGAGTTCAGGCGGCCTCTCCTGATCTCCGATAGCTATCACGGGCAATCCACACGCCATCCCGCTGAAAACAAGCGAGCTGGATATTCCTATTGTGGCTGGGAAGATCAGCAGCTCAGCCGAATTGAAAATTAAAGGCAGCATGTCGTAATCATGAGCATCCCTTATGGGGAAAAACTCCACATTATTCGGTTTGGCTTGCAGATAATCGGAAGGGCTCGGATCTAAAACCAGAAACGCTATATCGTTGTTCACCCGACAGATTTTCCTCACAAAGGAGGCTTCTTCATTAAGGGGCAAACCGGAGAGGATTATAACAATGGGAAGCTCGGCGAACAGATGATTATTGAGAGCCAGGGAGATGTTCATCTTAGCGGAGTGTTTGTCCATCGGCTTAAACAGATCATGGTCTACCCCAGGGGGAATAACACGGACTCCTTCAGGTTTTGGAGCGAATTTCAAAATGGCATTCGCCGTCCAGGAAGCGTCACAGCATAATACCGCCCAGGGACGCAGCATAAAAAGAAGATCTATTGCCGACTGAATGAGTTTATCTCCCAATGATCTGTCGCTGTAAGCTAGATTGATTACAGGTTTCCCTATCAAGTTGAACGGTGCTTCTTCGACGAAGCTCATCGATAGTGAGAGAATACCGCTATATTCCTCGGAGATCAGAGCGGCGGGAGAAATCCTCTTATCTTCCTCGATAAGCACGGTTTCGATTCCCTTTGAGTTCAGCTCGTCCAGTCTATCAGTATGTTCTCGATATACCCCCATTGACAAGTTAATCAGCTCAGCCAAGGATGTAATCAGACGGTATAAATCTACTCTCGTGACGAAACTGAACCTATTGAGGGACCTCAGGAAGACAGGGGAGATGAAAAGCTTCTGTTGACCAGCCCCCTCTACCCTCCTCCTCTCCCCCCGGAAAAACATCCCGATTCTAGCGAACGAAGCTAATTTACCTATTGAGTCTAAAGCTTTCTCCTTACCGTATCTTTCTTCCAGCCGTTTGATTACCTCACTTGTATCGAATCTCTCAGATAACTCCAAAGCGTAGGAAGTCACCTCGTCCATCTCCACTACACATCCTACGGTTAGATCGGCGGCATATATCTTGCCTCCGCGCTCAAACTTAAATATCTTGTTCAACTGCTGAGGAAATCTGATCATCATATCACGCTCTCCAGAATAGCGTTCACACGGCTTAGCACCTCAGAAGCTTTTCTTCTATCCCTGCATATATAGGAGAGCACGGACTCCACCTCCCTCATACTATGTCGCTTTAGCAACGTTAAAGCTATCCCCTCTTCGACGGATTGTGTATATCCCGATCGCTGCAGTGGTGTTTCCCAATATTGGGTCAGATTGAGGATTGTGGACTTCACCCCCGAAGATTTACCCTCATAAACAGGGGAAAAGGTTACATGGAATAAACGCCTCCGCTTGATGAACCGCTTCCTCAGGTTCAGCTCTTTAAACAGTCTGATGAGCTCCTTGGCGCTTGCATCCCATGAGAATTTCAAAGCGCGTTCCCTCGCCTTTCGGCTCAACCTTTCCATTTCATGATCGTCCTTCATGAGTCGGTTTATGGCTTCGGATAAAAGCTCAACCGGTATGTATCCGCTGAGGCTCCCAATATCATGTTGGAAACTTTTGCCCTCCACAATGATTCCAGCATCACCTACCACATAACGGGCTCCGTGGAAATCAGGGACTATAGGGGGAACCCCACATGCCATAGCCTCCAATACGACCATACCGAATGTCTCGGCCAGAAGGGAGGGAAAGCAGAAAAGATCAAAGGCGTTATAAAACAGCGGTAGTTTCTCCCTCGGTTGTCTTCCGGCGTAGATCAAATTAGACGGCAGGTGACAGTTCGAGTAAAACCCCAGGGAAGGGGCTACCACGAGGAAAAGATACTCCGGGTTCATCTCCGCAAGCTTTATGTAGATGCCGGCTCCCTTCTCAGGCTGGAAGCGGGCCAGGAATCCAACTACCTTTCTCTCCAGTATCTCAGCTCTTCCTGTCATCTCAGCTACTTTACGCTTGGCAGCCTGCTTATCCATCGGTCTAAACTGCTCCGCATCCACGCCGAGTGGGATGAGTTTGAAGAAGGAGGGATCCATGAGGAATTTGGAGTAAAACTCCCTGGTGGATTCAGAAAATATGACGAACGAGTCAAAATCTCTTAAGAGGGAATACCATATCATTACCAGGTTGATCATGATCCCATTCTCTCCCCGCTCCTCATGGATAGGCATTATAAGCGGTGAATCCATATAACTCACCATATCTAGGAATTCCAACTCAGTGGGAAACCACAGGAAAACCCCATCGAACCCCATGGATATCGCTTTGGCCTTTGAAGCTCTCTGTCTCAAATCGAGCGGTATCAGGTGTGCTCCCTCAATAAGATCGATTTCACGTGTGACGTAGACATCGGCATACTTTGTCATCGATTTCAGGAGGTTAGTATGAGCTATAATCCCCCCGAGGGCGGTCCATCTCATCTCTTTCTCAAACACTCTGCTTCTGGGGGCGAGGATCTTCATCCTTCCCCCTCTCTCCTCGGCGTGTGAAGGCGATTCTCCGAAGATCAATCCATACTCCTCCATCTTTTCCAGTGATTGTAAAGCTTCCATGATCTCATCTTCAGTGTATCTATCGCCAAGCGTCTCGATGATCTGTTCGGCATCCAGCGAGTCGCATATATCCAATATGTCCCATACGAGCTTATCTATCTCTAACACCTCGCACCGATCGAGGTCAGCCACGAACAACCTGTCATCTATCTCAAACTTGTATATATCATGCAGCTTCTTAGGGTAAGTCATTTTCATCTGCCGCTTGGGAGTTTCATCCCTCCCCACATGTCGCTTTTGAAAAGCCCCTTATCCGTTTCGGTGTAAATGATCCTGGGATTATTCGGATCTATGGCGAGGCAGTAAACTGAGAGGGCAGGTCCCGGGCCGAACCGGATGCTCTCCCAACCTTTCCCCTCTAGGTTTGTCCTGTATATCCCCTCGTTAAACACTCCGACGAACATCGTGTGTGTTGCGGGGTTCAGAGCTATGCACTTTATAACACACTCTCCCACGGGGCACATAAGGGAAAACAAGCGCAAAGGAGAAAGCCCGCCATCTTCCGTCTAACCATCGGTTTGATATGGCTTGAAATCATTTGCTCTCACCACCCTTCTTTTATCCTCCCCCATGTCACCAATCTTTTGCCTTCGATATCGACCGAATAGGGCTTCACGGAAGGAAGTTTACACCTCCAAGCCCCTTTCCTCGTGCCGATGTAAAGATAATCCGGATCCAAGGGGTGTATCCCATAACATCTGATCGACTTGCCGCCTGGAAACTCATCCAGGAACCTCCACTCCTCCCCTCCGTTATCGCTGATGTAGATGTTTGTCACGGCGTTTATCCCTCCAAGGGATTTGCTCACCATGCCGTATATCACGTTCGGATTGATCGGATTCACTAACACGTCTGTCCATGCGCCGGGAGGCAATTCCATACCTTTCCTTATCAACTTCCAGCTCTCCCCTCCATCTGTGCTCTTGTATATCCCCTGCCAGGACGCCCCATAGAGTATGTCGGGGTGGAATGGGTCGATGGAGATGTGAAATATCCCCTCGCCTATCTTCCTCCAGCTTTCCCCTCCATCCGTGCTCTTGTAAAGCTCGGGGGGTTCCAGCCCTATGACCCTTCTGACATAGAGGATGCCGGATCGCCTCGGATCCACGAAGAGAAGCGGGCCTTTCCTCTTTATCTTGGGGGGTATGTTCATCTCCTTCCAGCTTTTGCCCCCATCCGTGCTCTTGTAGGGGCCCGCGTATATGATCTTGGGGTTTACCGCATCGAAATGAACGGAGAAGATGGTTCTCCTGATCTCTTTGACAGGTGTCCAGCTTTCCCCTCCATCTGTGCTTTTGTAAAGCCCCAGCTCTGTGCCGACGAACATTTGGTTGGGATCCTTGGGGTTTATGGCGATTGAATATATCCAAGCCAGCTGATGGATGCCGTTGTCCGTTCTGCTCCACGTTTTGCCCCTGTCAGTTGTCTTATATATCCCGTGGTTGATGGTTCCGATGAAGATGATCGGTTTGGTGGGATGCATGGCTATACACTCGATGGGGCAATTGAGCATGATTTGTTTCCACTTCAGAGCTGAAGCGGGGGGCATGATGAAGATGATAAGGAACAGTAAGCTCATCCATTTCATTTTATTCCCCTCACGATACATCGGCAGGAGATAGGAAACAGGAGACAGGGATGAACGTGTAACAGATTTCCCTGTCTCCTTCTAACTCTGTGACCTCTCAGAATATGAACGGTTTATCAGTTTCCTCCAATGCATCCATCTGGAGTAGCAATACAACATTCGGGACGCCATGTTTCTGAGCACTCCCAAACGATTTCACCCGGGTGGTCGAGGTCGATACAGCAATAAACGGGACAGAACAGCCAATCATCCGGAGGTGGACAGTATCCACCAGCGTAGGCTACTTTGGGCATTATCAGCATGGCAGCAAGAGCTGAAGTAGCTACCAGTGTAGCGGTAGACAACGCAGTTCTATTCCCGACTCTTCCTTCCTCAGACAGGATAAACCTCATTACTTTCTGCCTCGCTATCAATTTGATGTGGCCCGGAATCATGAATCTTTACCTCCTTTTCAGAGAATTTATCCCCTTATACATCTTGATACCACCCCACATGTAAAGAAGCTTGCCCAGGGGGTTCACCGAGTGATAAGGTCTCCTCGGAGGCAGCTCCATCCTCCACAGCCCATAGTCGTTCGTGAACGGATCTCCCCAGATGGTAGCCGCATACAGGAAATCAGGTGATGATGGATCGATTGCTAAATCCATGATCTTCACCGTATCGGGGAATCCCCTCCCCAAAGGGCTCCACGTCTCACCTCCATCTTCGCTCCTATACACCCCCGCCATATCCACGCCTGCGTAGATGATATCGGGGTTGATGGGGTCTATCAGCATCGAGCGGATCAGCCCCCGGGGCAATCCCTCCTCCAGCTCAGCCCAGCTATCCCCTCCGTCCATGCTTCTGTATACTTTCCCCTCACCCCCTACATATACCCTCATAGGGCGCCTGGGATCGATTACGATCGGAATCGCTAGATGATCGAATATCTTCCTCCAGGTCAACCCTCCATCTTCGCTTTTACACAGCCCTGTCACCTTCCCGCCCTTCATCCAGAACGTAGCATATAGGATCTCGGTGTTTCGTGGATTTACGGCCAGATCGCAGAAAGCACACTTGAAGGGAAAGATCTGTTTCCAGCTTCTCCCCCCATCCGTGGTTTTGAAAACGTCAGCATAGATAACCCTGCTGTCCTTGGGATCAACGACTATGATGAGCGGCGGAGTTCGATACGGCCATATCTTCGCCCAACTCCATCCCCTGTCATCGCTTTTGAAGAGCCCTTTAGACGTTCCGGCATAGATTATCCTCTCATCTTTCGGATCTATCGCTATGGAAATCACGCTGGGAGCCGGTCCTGGGCCGACTCGGATGTTCTGCCAGCTTTTCCCTTCATTCACCGTCCTGTATATCCCCTCGTTATTGACCCCGACGTATATCGTGTGGTTGATTGCAGCTATGCAGTTGGCGTTTTTGAATAGAATCCTCTTCCAGGAAACAGCGGGGAAAGCGAGTGAGTGGTGGAGTAGAACTCCGATGGTGACCAATATCAATACAGTCCTTCCGATCTTCATATTTTCACCCTTAGGATGGAGTCAGCTCATGTCTTTGAGCTGACCCCATCAGAGGTTAATCACCATACACAGTTCTGATTCTCCAAGAATTCATCTGAGCAGACCCACTGTCCGGCTACATTACAGCAGTACTGGTGATCGCACCACACACCTTTTGGATCGTTCGGATTAGGACAGTATCCTGTCCACCCTTTAGCTGTCGGCGGCATGAGTAACATAGCGGCCAGGGAAGAAATGGCTATCAGCGTGGCGGTAGACAGAGCAGTTCTGCTACCGACTTTCCCTTCCTCCGATAGGATAAACCCCATCACCTTCCGCCTCGCTATCAGCCTGATGTGACCCGGAACCATACCTCTTCACCTCCTTTTTGAAGGATTTAACCCCTTATCCATCTTGATACCGCCCCACATGTAAAGAAGCTTGCTCAAGGGGCTCACTGAGTGAAAAGGTCTCCTCGGAGGCAACTCCAACCTCCATACACTCCCACCCCCAGCAGCATAGAGATAGTTCGGATCCCACTCGCTGATCGCCAAACCGACGACCCCGACGCTTTGAAACCCCTCTCCCAACGGCTCCCAACTCTCCCCTTCATCCGCGCTTCGGAAAATCCCCTCCCCCCTTAAACCCGCGTATATCATCCGGGGGTCCACAGGGTCGATCAGTATGAAATCACCGCTGGCCCCCTTCGGCAGCCCTCTCCCCATCAGACTCCATCTCTCCCCGCCGTCTTCGCTCTTATAGATCCCCCTCCTGCCGCAGGCATAAAGCAGGCCTTCGCGAATGGGGCTGACGACGATCTGATAAAGCCCCTCCTCGCCCTCCACCTTTATCCTCCTCCAGCTTTTCCCACCATCTTCGCTTTTGAAAGCGCGGGCGGAGAGGGTCACCACGTAGATGGCATCCTCCTCAGGATCCACCGCTATCTGATAGGGAGGGAAAGGGCCATCGATGCCGTCGAAATATATCTCCCAGCTCCTCCCCCCATCCTCGCTTTTATACTTTCCCGCATAGATGATATCCGGATTTTCTGGGTTGATCGCCAAACCTATCGAGACGTCCTTCTTTATCATCGCCCACGACAGCCCCCTGTCGGTGCTCTTATACAGATCGCCGTTTCTTATGGCGTAGAGGATCGCCGTGTTTTGGGGATCGATCGCTATGTTGACGATGGTGCCGGGCAGGGGGATGCCGTTGTTCCTTTTCGGCCAGCTTCTCCCCCTATCCTCTGTCACAAGTATGCCTTCGTTGACCGTGCCGAGGTATATGAGTGGGCCTTTAGGATCTGGCGCGATACACCACACATGCACGCCGTCCAATATCTTCTTCCATCTGAGGGAAGCGGCGTCCGCAACGGGTATGATAAACAGCGCCCAGAGAAGGAAGGCGAAACAGAACCCTCTTCGATTCATTTTCGCTTGATCACTCCCCACAGCGTCTCTTTCAAATTCACCCCAGGTGATATGGAACGATATGCATATCTCGGATCGAACACATCGGGGGCATAATTCGCTTTCTCTAGCTTAAGCTGCCTCACCACCTCCCCCTCAGGGGTCATGATCCAGATATCCGCCCCGTCCAGGTTCTTATCCTTGTTATCGGATGTGAAGAATATAAACCTCCCATCGGGGCTCCAGCAGGGAAGTATACAGTTGCCATCGGGGTCCCTGATCAGCCTCTTAAACTCCCCGCTTATCAGATCAATCATGTATAGCCCATACAGCGCCCCCGCCCCGAACAATTCGTGGTTGGACGCGTAAACCAGCTTCCTGCCATCGGGCGAAATGGAAAGCCCATATACCCCGTCTAGTTTATGAGGCGGCCTCGGCAGATCCTCCAAAAGCCCTGTCTTGATATCTAAAAGGCAGAACCCGCCCCTCGACATCGAGTAAAACAGGATCTTCTTCCCGCCGGGAAACCACTCCAGGCCGGTTACGCCCATCCCCTCCGTCAATCTCGACCATCTCCCCGTGAGCGGATCCATGAGGTAAAGGTCGTGGTTCCGGTTCCACGCTATCATCCTTCCATCAGGCGACCATTTCGGAAGGGAATCGAGCGAGGGATCGCGGGTCAATCGTCTTTGTTCTTCTGTCTCCAGGTTCACGATGTATATCTCCCAGTTTCCATCTCTTTTGGAGGCGAAGGCGATCTTCCTCCCGTCGGGCGACCAGTCTGGATAGGCGTCCGGAGCGGGGAAGTTGGTGAGGTTGACCGGTTCTCCCTCCAGGCTTTCCATCACGTAGATGTCGCAATCCTTCTCATCACATGATTCGAAGGCGAGCTTAACATCCGGCAGTTCGAGGGGGGATGAAGCCAGGAGCAGAAAGCTGAAGATCAGCTCAAACACGGGGTTCCTCCTCTGATAAGGTGGGAGGCGCTAAACAGCAGCGTCTCCCACCTTACCACTATGGGTTTACTATCCAACAGATAAGGTTTGGATCCCATTCGTCTGTGCATATATACTTGTCCCATATGGCATCGAAACAGCAATAGGTTTCGAAGCATGGATTATCTCCACAGAGGGCCACGGCTGTCGATCGAGGAGCAAGCATTAAAGCGGCCAGAGAGGAAATGGCTATCAGCGTGGCGGTAGATAGTGCAGTTCTACTACCGACTCTCCCCTCCTCAGAGAGAACAAACCCCATCACTTTCCGCCTCGCTATCAGCCTGATGTGACCCGGAACTATGC
>QNBQ01000014.1 GCA_003645735.1 Candidatus Poribacteria bacterium | reverse complement strand
GGGTCGGTTGAGCGCCCCACGCCGCGGATATACGCGACGTGGGGCGCGGTGAATCGATCACCTCTTCAAAGCCCCCCAGGTGATAGGCAGGCTGTCCTTGGGGTTGACCGGGGCGGCCTCTGGTATGGACGAGAGCCAGTTGTTGAAGAACTCGATGAGGCATTTCGTCCTCAGATCCTCGGGGACCTTATCGAGGCCGACCTGGAAGGCGATCGCTATCCTGCCGCCCGTCTCCTTATCCTTCACCACGACCGGATCGGCCTTGGTGCCGGACTGATCGACCGCGAAGATCGTCTCGGCCTCCCAGGGGTCTTGAAGCTCGTTCAGGTGGAACGGCCTCCAGGTGGGATAGGGCTTGAGCGATGGCATGAACTTCTTGCCGTCGTCGGTGGGGGTGACGGCGGTGTTATCGCCCCACATCGTGATGCCGGGGATGTCCATCATGTTCTGCAGGCCGCCGGTCGCGTTCACGCCCCCTCCCTTGGAGACGTAGAAGATGTAATCGGCGGTGTTGAGGAACATGTTCCCGTCCTCCAGGAACAGCTCGGCTATGGAGCCGTCCGGCTTGGCGTTTCCCGGCGGATAGATGCTCTCGGGGAAGTAACCGAAGGTCATGATCACGTCGACCTCTCCGTCGCCCGTGTTCTCCTTGGCGAACTGGGCGATGCCGTCCAGGTTGTAGATCTTGACGCTCCTCGCCGAGGTGACCTCTTTGACGAGGCTTTCGGCTATGCGCCTCGCGGCGGCCGCGTCTATCCAGCTGGTGTTGTCGCAGAAGATCCCCACGTCGCCGATCTTCCCCGCCCAGCTGGGAAGGGCGACCCCGAGGCCGAGGAAAAGCACGAGGATCTTAACCCTACCTGACATCCCACACCTCCTGCTGAAGATCTGCTGCCTAAAACGATAACACACCCGAGCGGGAAAGTCAACTCCAAGGCAAGCCTTGACAGGATCGGGTCGAGGGGGTTATCATCAGAGGGGAGGTGCGAGATGGACAGGGAATTCATGAAGATCTTCCCGGAGCTGGCGGGGAGGGCGATCCTGATCCACAGGATACCCCCGGACATGCAGATCGTCTCAATGGGGGATCTCGAAAGCTCGAACCCGGTGGGGGAGACGTTCATGATCCCCAGGCCGGGGAGCTGGGACTCCGGGAAGATAGGCGCCGGAGCCCCGCCGCTCAAAACGGAGTTCGGATGGCTGCAGATATACCACGGCGTCGGGACGAGGGACGGGGAAAGGATCTACAGCCTGGGGGTCGTCCTGAGCGATCTCGAAAACCCGAGGAGGATAATCTACAGATCGCCCAACCCCATCATCGAGCCGGGCGGCGAGGATGAGACGGACGAGGAGAGGAGCTATCAGCTCAACGGATGGGTTCCGAACGTGGTCTTCACGTGCGGCGTCGTCCCGAAATACAAGGATTCAACTGAGACGCTCAATGAGGACGACGAGATACTCGTCTACTACGGCGTGGCCGACGAGGTGATCTGCGTCGCCGAGGGAAAGGTCGCCGACCTCATCCCGGAGGAGGTGAGGGAAGACCCGAAGAGGTGGATTTGCGAGCCTCAGATGAGGATCGCCGTGATGGGCTCGTGGAACACGGACGGCGGCGTGGCCCGTCACACCGCCCCCATAGTCGAGTGGCTCCGCGATCACGGATATCACGTGAGGGTCTTCACCCATTACAGGGAGGCTCCTCACGGCAGGCCGCTTGAGGTGGAGGACGAGGAGTTCGTCACGAGATGCTACGCGACGGCCGGAAGGAAGGTCGAAGGACTAAAGCCGCTCGACCCTGATCCGCTGCTCAGGGCGATAGATGAGGAGGGGATAAACCTGTTGTTGTTGGAGGATCTGGGGATGTTGCCCTGCGAGGAGCTGCTCGATCTGCTCCCCAAGATCAGATCCAAAGGGGTTAAGATCGCGCTGCTCAACCACGACAACAAGCCCAAGCCGGAGGGACATATCTTCTGGAGGTGCCTGGAGTATGTCGATGCGGTGATCAACTTCCTCCCCGAGCAAAACGAGTTTATGGCCCGTTTCTACCCTCGAGAAAGGATTTACCTGACCGATTTCCCCTGCCACCCGGTTTTGAGGATCGATAAGCTCGGGGCGAGGAGAAAGCTGGGGCTGCCGGAGGAGAAGAGGATCATCCTGACCTTCGGCGAGTATGATTTCGTCACCCCGTTCCGGGCGTTGAGCGAGCTGAGGGAGGAAGATCCGAGGATATACCTGCTCGCCTTGGTCTACGACGAGGAGGAGAGGAGGAAGCTCGAGGGGAGGTTGAAGGAGCTGGGGTTCGAAAGGGGATACGATGAGATCAGGATCGAGATATCGTCCTGGATGAGGAGGGCCGAATACGTAGCCGCCTCGGATGCCGTCGTGCTCGACAAGGGCGAGGGCGTTGAGGGCGAGGGGGCCGTGCTTTCATCCACCTGCTTCCAGATAATAGGCTGGGGAACCCCCGTCATCGCCAGGGAGAACAGGTTCTTCGCGCCCTTCAGATGGGAGGTTTTGAAATACAGGGACGACGAGGGGCTCAAAGATGCGATCAGGCTCGTCCTGAACGACGAGCGGTTCAGGGAGGAGCTTCTCTCCAAGGCGAGATCCTTCGCCTATCGGAACTCGCCGGGCAGGGTCGCCACCCAGCTGCTGGAGGTCTTCAAGGCGATCCTCAGCCCCGTCCGATACCCGCCCTGCGGGAGGCTCAGGAGGTTCCCGGGCAACCCGATCCTCAAACCGCGGCCCGACGCCGAGATCGAGGTGAACGGGGGGAAGGTCAAATGGGAGAGGCTGGTCTACAACGCCGGGGCCATCAGGATCGGCGGGATCACCTACATCCTCTACAGGGCGCTGGGATACGACGGCATCTCCAGGATAGGGCTCGCCTGGAGCAGGGACGGCCTCCACATAGACGGCAGGCTTCCCTATCCCATACTCCTGCCGGAGCTGGAATACCACGAGCTGCCCCGGGACGAGGAGGAGAGGAGGAGGGATCACATCAGGAATTACGGCATCTGCAGGGAGATAGGGGGATGCGAGGATCCGCGGCTGACGCTGATCGGCGATTACATCTACGTCACCTACACCGCCTACGGCGAGATACCACAGCTCGCGCTGGCGAGGATAAAGCTCGACGATTTCCTAAGGGGCGTGAGGGAGCTCAGCTCGGCGGACGAGTGGATGAGGCTCTGGGAGAAAAACGGCCCGATATTCTACCCCCTGGACGATAAGGACGGGGTGCTGTTCCCGGGATGAGGCCGAGGGAGGTGGAGCTAGGTGGAAGATGATCGTTTCAGCGGCTTTCCTGCTCGTCCTGTATGCTCCCGCCGGCGCGCCCTCAGAGCTGACCGGTGAGGAGATCGTAAAGAGGGTGAACGAATTGATGAGCCGGGAGAGCGTCAGGGCCGAGGCGAGGATGACGGTGATCTCCGGGTCGGGCGGGAAACGAACGTTCGTCTACGAACTTGGGTCGATAAGAAAAGCTTTGTCCCTATAGCCGCTATGAGGACAGAAGCTTCCTCGACAACGCCTACCTGAAGCTCTCCTTCAAACGGTTCGACCTGACCGTGGGCGAACAGCAGATATCCCTCGGAACGGGATACGCCTGGAACCCGACCAACATCTTCAACGTTAAAGATCTGCCCGACCCCACCTATGAGCAGCCGGGCCACACCGCCTTGAGGGCTGATCTGCCGGTGGGGGAACGGGGAGAGGCAGTGTTGATCTACGCGCCGGGGAGGAGTGGAAGGATTCGAAGAAGCTTTTCAAGCTGAAGTGGGGCCTGGGACGTTTCGATCTATCGCTCACCCTCGCCGGGACGGTCCACAAATCGACCGACTACCTCGCCTTCACCACCTGGAGGAGGGAAGGTGGCTTTACGGGTTCGACTTCATAGGCGAGCTTCTAGGCGTCGGCCTCTGTGGCGAGTTCGCCTATAATGAGCGAAAGCTACGGGCGAACGGGATGGTTCGGCGTCGGAGCGGCGATCCTCATAACGGCCTTCCTCGGCTATCAGGCGACTAAACTGAAGTTCGAATACGATATGCTGAGCCTCGAACCCAAGGGGATGCCCTCCGTCAAGCTTTACCACGAGCTTCTGGATGGATTCGATATGAGCCCCGATTACGCCATGGCGAGGATGGGAAGCGGGCGCTGATCCTGGCCGTGGCCGCGGTGGTCGTTCTGCTGCTGATCGATTTTAAAAACCCGCTTCTGGCCTTTATGGCGATGGTTCCCCTTATCGCCGGGACGGCTTGGATGGCCGGGCTGACCAAATTAGCCGGTATGAAGCTCAACTTCAACAACGTCATCGCCCTGCCGCTTATCATCGGGATAGGGATAGATGACGGGGTGCACCTCATCCATCGCTATAGGGTGGAGGGGGGCGGCGGGGTCAGGACGATATTCGCCAACACCGGCAAGGCGATACTTCTGACCTCGCTGACCACCATGATAGGCTTCGGCTCGCTCATCTTCATGACACACCGGGGCATGGCGAGCATGGGGACGGTCCTGACCATAGGGATCGGCTCCTGCTTCATCACCACCCTCCTCTTCCTGGCCCCCGCTTTCGGGATCGCAAGGGGAGGCCTCAGCAGAGGAAAAGGCGAAGCGGAACGAACAGAACCGTCCCGGAGGTGAGCAGTTGATCCTTAGTTATGAGGATTTCGAATTCGGTTTTGAACCGCCTCTTGAAGAGACGTAGGCCGTTGGGGATTTCAACCTCCCTGCGATACTTCACCTCCAAAGGAATCAGCCTCCCGTTCAGCTCTATCACAAAATCGACCTCCCTATCACGCTCGCGGTAGTAGTAGATGTGGGCGTGAGGATGGTAACGTTGAAGCTGGGCGAGGACGGCGATCTCCGCCAGCACCCCCCACAGCCCTCGGCTCTCCACTTGCTCCCTGGTCAACCTTTGAAGGTGGACCATTAATCCGCTATCGCATGCGTATACCTTTTTGAAGCCCCTCAACCTCCCGGCAGCCGTCCTGGCGTATCTGACCAACGGGCGGATCAGGAGGGAGGATTTGAGGTAGTTCAGGTAGTTCGAGATGGTTTGCCTCGGGGCGCCGAAATCCCTGCCCAGCTCCACGATGTTGACTATGCTGCCGCTGTGCGAAACGCAATAGATGAAGATCCTCTGCAACAGCTCCCTATCCTCGACGCGGAAGATCTCCGGTATATCATGGTAGAGCACCCTCTCGACCACGTTCTCCCAGAAATATCTGGAGCGGAGGAGGGGGCTTCTCAGCTGTAGGAACTCCGGGAAGCCGCCTTCATACAAGTATTCCCTCAAAATCAGCTCGATCTCCCTTCCCATCAGCCTCTGCTCCCTATCCACCTCCCGAAGCCCTTTGATCAGCCTATCGGCATCCCCTTCCAGGAAGAATCGAGTCCACAGGGGTTCGAGGATCTCCCTCCACTTCCTTATCCGCTCCTTGCCCTTGAGCTGGGCGTATTCCGAGAAGGAGAAAGGAAGGAGGTGAAACACGATCGCCCTGCCGACCAGGCTCTCCTTCGATCGGCTTTCCAAGAAGGCCGATGAGGAGCTGGAGAGGATGAACTTGAACGGGTATCTCTGATCGTAAAACCGCTTAACCATCAGCTCCCAGCCTTCGAAATGAGCGATCTCATCCAGGAACAGGTAGAGCTTCTCGGAACTCTCAAGAAGCGGTTGTCCAAGCAAGGTGGTTTCGAACAGATCGATGATATCTTGGAAAAGCGAGCTTTTATCGAGAAGGGGATCATCCATGGAGGCGTAGAGGATACGCCTCGGATCGACCCCAGACCTTATGAGATGATGGATGAGCTGGAACATAAGGGAGGTCTTCCCCGTTCGCCTCGGGCCTTGGATCAACACGATCTGCCTCTCACCGAGCGCCTCAAGGATATGGGGAAACACCGCCCGCTCGACCTTCTCCAACAGCTCAGGCCGAACATCCCCCCTCGCCCACCAATGGTTGATCTGAATTAAAACCTCGGCGTTGGACATGTCCAGTCTTGTTAACTGTGGAGGTCAAAAATTCGGCGTTTATGTTAATTCTAAGTGACAAAAATGAAAACGTCAAGTGAAAATTCACCTGCTTGGCTGGGGCTTAAAGGGGCGGTTGACGGGATCAGGCGATGTTAAGCCACCTCTTGTAGACCTCCTCGCACAGCCTTATGTCCGTCAGTGCGTCCTCGCCGGGCGATCTGAAGGGCTCGCCGGTCAGGAGGCAGCGGATGAAGTGTTCCGCCTCCCGCTTGTATGACCAGGACCACCTCTCCGCCGGAAGCGGCCGCCTGTATTCGTGTCGATCGCCCCCCAGGTATACCTCCACCTCCGCCGGCTGGTTACGCTGAAGCAGCGGCGGGGACCACATGTGAACCCAGCCCCGCTCGAAATAGACCTGTGTGTGCTCGTCCCATCGGTGATGGGCTATCCCGCCCGTCTCCAGGACGGCCCTCACCCCTCCGACCCTCAGGACGATCACCCCGGTGTATCCGTCCTCGTCCAGGTCGACGACCCTCACCCCCGCGTTCTCCCCGGCGTCCAGCAGCCACCTGACGAAGTTGAAGGCGTGGACGTATTGCTGGAGGAAGCCGACGAACCTCCCGTAATGCTCGTCGGGGAGCCAATCGGGCTTGATGTATGGGGGAGGCGGGGGCGGCTCGTCGGTGGAGGTGAAGGGGGTGTCAAGGCCGCAGACCCAATCGCCGCCGAAGTAGTGAACCCGGACCAGGGTGATCCTCCCCAGCTCGCCGCTTTTCCTGAATCGATCCACGAACTCCTTGCCCAGCTCGTATCCGGCGTCGAACCGCTTCATGTATGCGACCATCAGCCTGGCCCCCGTCCGCTTCGAAGCCTCGATTATCCTCCTGCCCTGCTCCAGGCTGACGGCCATGGGCTTCTCCATGAAGACGTGTTTCCCCGCCAGCAGCGCGTCCCTGGCGATCTCCCCCTGGGCGGCGAAGTGGGCCGAGACGGCCACGGCGTCGATCTCGGGATCGTCCAGAAGCTCGGTGTGATGCCTGTAAAGCTTGGGTATCCCGAACCGCTTCGCCACCTCCCTCCCCAGCCGTTCCCTGACCTCGGCCAGCGCGACCAGCCGGCAATTTGAAATGGAAGCGAAGTTAGGCAGGTGAACCTTCTGGGCCATGAAGCCGGCCCCGACGTATCCGAGCCTGACGACCTCCATCCCTCAGCCCTCCCTTTCCTCCGAGATCGCTGCGTCCAACATCGCCACGAAGGCCCTCAACCTCTCGTCCATCTCCTCCTCGCTCTCGCCCATATCGGGGACCCTGAAGAGGCCCCAGATCTCGACGTGTTCGACGACCTCCCCCGGCTGAAGCTCCACGAACGGCCCCAGCGTTTCAAGCTCCAGCATCCTGTCGTTCGTGAACACCTCGGTCGAGCAGCCGAAGTCGGGGTATTCCATCCCCTCGAAATGGGTGTATCTCTTCAGGAAGAGTTTGTCATCCTTCCTGTATGCCGCCCAGCCCTGTTCGTTCCCGACCCCGAGCTTCAACGGTTTTGACATCGAGGGGGACTGTTTCAACAGGATGAACCTCCTGCCCCACCTCCACCTCGGGTCGGACATATCGGTGTAGTGCCAGATCGCCATCGGCCTGGCCGGAAGCAGCTTCTCCTCGTGGGGTATGTATTCCGGCTGGGGTATGATGGCGTATCCGCCCGGGGCCATGGCCGTAAGCGCCCAGGGGGCGAGCTTGACGGCCCACAGGTTCTCGTTCCTCAGCCTGTGGATGACCTCGGCGACGGGCGAGCTTGGAAGGAGCCTTATCTCGATCTCCTTGCCTATCCCGGTCGTCTCCTCGACCGGCTGGGTGAGCTTTAATTTGAACCCCTCGGCTTCGACCTGGACGGGGGAGTTGTCGGGGTAATAGGTGCGGGGCTTGGATTCGGGGGCGTGCCACAGCCTGTGTCCCCCGTATATCCTCCACTCATCCCCGCCGGTCATCCCCATCTGTTCCTCGAACTCGGCGAACAGGTTCTCATCGCCTATGAAGGCCAACCTTATGATCCTCGGCCCCACGTCCGAGGTGGCGATGAGCTCTATCTGATCGTTGAAAAGCCTGTAACAGTTCGGCCATCCGCCGTATTCGACCTTTTCGACCCCCATTCGACACCTCCCTTAAGCCGGTTCATTTGAAGAGATGGACGAGCAGCTCGTATATCCCGGCCGCTATGGCGGCCGAAATGGGGAGGGTGGCGATCCAGGACAGGATTATGTTCCTCACCACCCTCAGGTTTATGGCGGCTATCCCTCTTGCGAGGCCGACCCCGACCGTGCAGCCGACCTGGGCGTGGGTGGTGCTGACAGGCAGGCCCAGCTTCGAGCAGAAAAGCACAACGGTGGCGGAGGCGAACTCGGTCGCAAACCCCCTGGTGGGGGTGAGCTCGGTTATCCTCCTGCCGATCGTCTCTATCACCTTGTAGCCCCAGGTTGCAAGCCCTATCACTATCCCCAGGCCTCCTATGGCCAGGATGATCGGCGAGACGGGGACCTTCGCCGCTATCCGGCCGGTTTTGACTATGGCGAATATCGCTGCAACCGGCCCCACGGCGTTGGCGACGTCGTTCGCGCCGTGTGCGAACGAGTCGTAACAGGCGGTCAGAACCTGTAGGTATTTGAAGTTCCGCTCGACGAAATCGTATTCGTGGTTCGTCTCCTTCCTGAACCTCCTCAGGGCGACGTAGAAGGCGATCATGCCGATAAACCCGACGGCAAGGGAGACCACGGCGGCCTTGGGGGCGGGCAGGTTCAGCTTTAGGGGCTTCAGGCCTTTGTAGATCATCGCCAGGGCGAGCGATGAGAAGGTGAGCAGGGCGATCACGGGTATGAACCTGACGGCGGACGCCGCGGGGCTTTCGGAGCTTAGGACCTTCCTTTGGACGGCCAGGAAGACGAGGTATGCGATGATCCCCCCGGCTATGGGGGAGATGATCCAGCTGAGGACGATGTGGACGAGCTTCATCCAGGAGATCGACCCCGCCCCGCTCGCCAGGCCGAAGCCGACTATGGCGCCGACGATCGAGTGGGTGGTCGAGACGGGAAGGCCGAAGTAGGTGGCGATGTTGATCCATATGCTCGCCGCCAGCAGCGCCGATAACATCCCGTAAAGGAACAGGTCGGGGTCGTTTTGGAAGAGCATCGGGTCGACGATCCCCTTCCTGACCGTATCGGTCACGTGCGCTCCGACGAAGAAGGCGCCCGAAAACTCGAATATCGCCGCTACTATCAGCGCCTTCCTCAGCGTGAGAGCCCCGGAGCCGACCGATGTGCCGAAGGCGTTGGCCACGTCGTTGGCACCGATGTTCCAGGCCATGTAAAGCCCCAGCACACCGGCGGCCCCCAAGATCCAATACTCGTGCATCACCTACCTCCCCTGTCACATCACCCCTTTGAAAGCATCATCCTGAGGTAATCGCAGGCGTTTTCGGCGTGGTGGGCTATCCGTCTCAAGCCGGAGGAGATCTCAAGCAGCAGGTAGATCGTGGTCGGATCGAGCTCCTCTTCGATCTCGAAGATGCTCCTTGCAAAGGATAACCTGGCCATATCCGCCTCCCATTTCTTCCGCTCCACCTCGGATATGATCGATAAGACCCTCTCCTTCTCCTTCCCCCTGAAGGCCGTTTCGAAAAGCAGATGTATCTCGCTCGTGGCCTTGGCGGCCGTGTCGCTCGTGTCCAGGACCTTGTCCACAAGCTCCATCAAAGGCCCCCTTATCTTGTCGTGTATCCTCAGCTCCCTCAGGGTCAGGAAGAGGGCCACCTCCTCGGCGGCGTCGGCTATGGCGTCCTGCTCCCTCAAAAAGACCAGGATATCCTCCCTGGCGACGGGGAGGAAGATGCTTTTGGGAAGGTGGGATCTGATCTCGTTTTTTATCTTGTCGGCCTCGTGTTCGGCTTTGGAGACCTCCTGGGCGATCCTGCGCATCTCCTCGAGATCGCCCGCTATCAGGGCGTTGAAAAGCGGCTTTATGAGGGAGGTGCACTCCTTGACCTTCATCATGTGGTCGTGAAGGGGTTTGAAGGGCGACCTTCCGAAAAGGCCGAATATGAGCCTTCCCCTCATCTCAACCTCCTCATCCGTTTCCTCCCCAAGAAGGATACCATTTCCCCGGCGGGCCTTTCAACTCAAAGCTTCCTTCACATCGGTTCTCACCAGGGCGTAGAAGAGGGCCATGGCCACGAGCGCCATCGCTGCCCCGAAGGAGAAGGCCAGCTGAGGCCCGACGATCCTCCAAAGCGCGCCCAGGATCAGGCTGGCCGGCAGGGCGCCGACGCCTATCGCGAAGCTGTAAAGCCCGTAGGCCGTCCCCCTCAGCCTGGAGGGAACCAGATCGGCCACCAGCGCCTTCTCCGTCCCCTCCGTCAGCCCGTAATAGACGGCGTAGACGAGGAACAGGAGCCAGATGTGGAGGTGCTGGGTTGCGAAGGCGAACCCCAGGTAGATCAGCCCGTAAAGGCCCCAACCCATCAGGATCACCCTCCTCCTGCCTATCCTGTCCGACAATCCCCCGCCCGGCGTCGAGGTGATGACCTTCACGACGTGGAAGAGCGCCCACAAAATGGGGATCATTCTGTCGGATACCCCCAAGCTCTTCGCCCTCAACAGCAGGAAGGCGTCGCTCGAGTTGCCCAGGGTGAAGATGAAGAGGATGACGAGGTAGAGCTTGAACCTTCTGTCGAAGGGTCTCAGCGATAGCGAGATCTTCCTAGGCTCGACGGCCTCGCCCTTTCTCTCCTGGGCGAAGAGGGCGAGGGTCAGGACGGAGAGGACGGCGGGGATGGTCGCGAACCAGAAAACCGCCCTGTAGTTGCCGGGGAAGGCGGCCAAGAGAAGGAAGGCTATGATCGGCCCCACCACCGCCCCGGCGTGATCCATGCTACGGTGGAAGCCGAACGCTTTGCCCAGCTTCGCTTTATCGGTCGAATCGGCCAGAAGCGCGTCCCTGGGCGCCCCTCTGACGCCCTTCCCGATCCTATCGACGAACCTCGCCAAAAGCACGTGCCATCCGGCGGTCGCGGAGGCTATCGCCGGCCTCGTCAGGCTCGATATCCCGTATCCTATGACGGCCAGCGCCTTTCTCCTGGCGATCCTGTCCGAGAGCCATCCGGAGAAGATCCTGAAGAAGCTGGCGGTGCTTTCCGCTATCCCCTCCACCGCCCCCACGAACACCGTCCCGGCCTTGAGCACCTCCGTCAGGAAAATGGGGAGCAGCGGGTAGATGATCTCGGTGCTGGCGTCGGTCAACAGGCTGACGACCCCCAAGACGAAAACGTTCCTCGTTATGCCGGAGAAGATCTCCTTTTTCCTATCGCTTCTCATCGCTTTTCACCATCTAGCGGCATTTCCGGGTCTATTCTAACCCAGGCTGTCATCGAGTTTCAATGCCTTCACCAGGAACGGCTGTGTGTTTGATCCCCGCCCATATGACCGGCCGCCGCGAACGCCTTGACATTTCCCTTAACCTGTGTTAAGCTTAAAGTGCTAACCTCCGAAACCCCCGAAAAAGGGGGGAGGTTAGCACCGAGGGGTCGGATGGGTCTCAACCCGCATGAAACTTGGATTTTCGATCTTTGACAACTCGAAAAATAGCTTGCAAAGCAAACTATTCTGATCCCCCTCTGAGGGGAGGTTAGCACTTTAGGGGTTTTCGGCCCAGTATTCATGGGCGTTCCGGAGGGGGGCTGTGACAAATGAGACCCGTTCTATAGGGGATTGCGACCCCCTTGTCCCCTGATATCCTCAGCCTTTTTGTATGGTGACAAATGAGACCCGTTCTATAGGGGATTGCGACTCCTTAACTAGATCGATAACATCCACAACGTTGACGTGTGACAAATGAGACCCGTTCTATAGGGGATTGCGACACCTCGATGTTGTCTTCGGCGCCCTCGATTCTACGGGTGACAAATGAGACCCGTTCTATAGGGGATTGCGACACTCTCGGGTTTCCCAACTGGGGTCGATCAATCTAGTGACAAATGAGACCCGTTCTATAGGGGATTGCGACCATGCCCATCCTTCCCGCCAGTGGTGGAGGATTTCCTGTGACAAATGAGACCCGTTCTATAGGGGATTGCGACCTGTAGCCGAAGGGCTTGGTCAGGGGATTGAGACCAAGTGACAAATGAGACCCGTTCTATAGGGGATTGCGACGAGCGGCGCGGGGCGTGCTCATTCAGGCCCGCCCGGGTGACAAATGAGACCCGTTCTATAGGGGATTGCGACTCGTTCTTTCCGTTTTCCACCGCCTGCTTGAGCATTGTGGCAAATGAGACCCGTTCTATAGGGGATTGTGACCCGCCTTCACTATCCAAAGATAACCCCCGCAGATGTAATCCTACCCCGTTTCTTCAGACTCTGTGAGGAACAGGCGTCGGTCGAAGCGGGAATTGACCTCATACGCCCCGGCTGGTATACTAACTGGTGGGACGGTGATGGGCGAGATGGCCGAATCCGAAAGGTTTATCCTCCAGAAGCTGAGGGTTGCCCGGAGGAGATTGGCGCTGACGGAGGCCGTGGCCTCGTTGAGGCTCTGCCTGCCGTTGGGGCTGGGTCTATGTGTGGCCGGATGGACGATCGCTTGGCTGATCGGGCTCCCCCCAACTCCCCTCAACCTGCTCCCCCTGGGCCTCCCGTCGATCGTCTTCCTCTATAAGCTCCTCCGATCCATCCCGTTAGATGAGACGGCGAGGAGGTTGGATTCCTTCTTCGATCTGGAGGAACGGCTCTCCACGGCCTATGAGCTTGTGGAGGGGAGGATCGAAAGCAGCTTGAAAGAGCTGATGTTGAGGGACGCATCGGAGCAGCTCAGCCGGGTAGACCTCAGAAAGCTCAAACCTTCCCTCCCGAAGCCGGCCTTGATCTCCCTGATCTTCCTCCCCGCCCTCGCTCTCCTCTGGCTCCTGCCCCAGCGCTTGCCCTCTCCTGAGGAGAAGG
>QNBQ01000013.1 GCA_003645735.1 Candidatus Poribacteria bacterium | reverse complement strand
CCTTGGCCCACCGATCCGCCTCCAACAGGTCGGAGACGGAGGGCGAGGATATCGGAACGTGGCGGTCCATGACGGCTTTTATCAGCCTCGGGATGGCGGTGAAGCCTATCCGCCCCCGGAGGAAGGCCTCGACCGCCACCTCATCGGCGGCGCTCACGACCGCTGGCATCGTCCCCCCCACCTCGGCCGCCTCATAGGCCAGCTTCAGGCAGGGGAACCTCTCGGGATCCGGCTCCTCGAAGGTCAGCTCCCCCACCTCGGCCAGATCCAACGGCCTGGCCGGCGTCGGCATCCTCCTGGGATAGGTGAGCGCGTATTGGATCGGTATCCTCATGTCGGGCACGCTCATCTGGGCGATGACCGACCCGTCCACGAACTCCACCATCGAGTGGATCACGCTTTGGGGGTGGACCAGCACGTCTATCCTGTCCAGATCCACGCCGAAGAGCCACATCGATTCGATCACCTCAAACCCCTTGTTCATCAGCGTGGCCGAGTCGATCGTGACCTTCGACCCCATCTTCCACCTCGGGTGTTTGAGCGCCTGTTGGACGGTCGCCTTTTCAAGCTCCTCCGGCGAACACCCCCTGAACGGCCCGCCCGAGGCGGTCAATATCAGCCGTTTGATCTGGGATCTGTCCCTGCAGCCCTCCAGGCATTGAAATATGGCGCTTATCTCGCTGTCCACCGGCAGGAAGTTCACCCCGCTCCTTTTGACCTCCTCCATCACCACCTCCCCGCCCACCACCAGCACCTCCTTGTTGGCGAAGGCGACGTCCTTGCCGCTCCTTATCGCCTCGATCGTGGGAATCAGCCCCGCCGAGCCGACCATCGCCGACAGGACCATATCGGCCTCCTCCATCGTGGCTATCCTCAGCACGCCCTCCTGGCCGCCGAACACCTGAACGCCCGTCCCCTTCAACATCCGCGCCGCCCGCTCCGCCGCCTCCTCCTCCGCCAGCGCCACGGCCTTGACCGAGAAATCCAGGGCCTGCTCGACGATCCTCTCAACGCTCCTCCTGGCCGCAAGCCCCACCACCTCCACCTCGCCCGGGGGAAGATGCTTTATGACGTCAAGCGCGTTGCGGCCTATGGACCCCGTTGAGCCCAGAATGGAAACCCTCCTCATAGCTTCAAAACGTATCTGAGGTAGAGGAGCATGACCGGCACGACCGGTATCATGCTGTCACACCGGTCGAACATCCCCCCGTGCCCCGGGATCAGCCCTCCCGAATCCTTGACCCCGGCGTTCCTCTTGAGGATCGACTCGACCAGATCGCCTATCTGTCCCACAACCCCCAGGATGAGCGCCATGGCGATCAGATGGCCGAGCGGGACGGTTTCGATTCCGAAGATGTATTTGACGGCGACCCCGCCGCCGATCCCCCATACGAGCCCCCCTATCGATCCCTCGATCGTCTTTCCGGGGCTGATGGAGGGGATCAGCTTATGTCTGCCCAAAAGCTTGCCGGTGAAGTAGGCGCCGGTGTCCCCCATCCAGACGATGCCCAAAAGCAAAAAGATGAGCTCAAGCCCCTCCCTCATCCCCCTCAGCTGGACCAGCTGGTAGCCGTAAAGCCATCCCAGGTAAAGCAGCGCGAAGAGGGTCGAGGATAGCGAGATGAACCCCCCCTCCGCCCTGCCCCGGAGCACGACGGCCAGCGAGATCAAAACCGTCCATATGACGATGGCCGGCAGGGGATCCACGTCGAGGAAGGAGAGGAGGGGCAGCGACAGGACGCTTATCAGGCCGAGCGGCTCGACCGGGTCGGCTCCGAGCGACCTCGTCAGCCTGGCGTATTCGAGGTAGATGAGGGCGACGATCAGGCAGGTGAGGATCAGGAACGATATCGGGTGGATCGCCAGGAGGGCGATCAACGGGACGAGGAGAAAGGCGCTCAAAACCCTCTTCCACAGCATCTCAGATCCCGCCGAACCTCCTCTCACGCCTTTGATATTCCAGTATCGCCTCCAGCAGATGCTCCTTTCGGAAATCGGGCCACAGCACGGGGGTTATGTAAAGCTCGGTGTAGGCGATCTGCCACAGCAGGAAGTTGCTCACCCTCATCTCCCCGCTCGTCCTTATCAGCAGGTCGGGGTCGGGCAGGTCGGGGTCGTAGAGATACTTGGAGAAAAGGTCCTCATCGATCCGTGAGGGGTCGATCTGCCCTTTGAGAGCCGCCTCGGCCAGCCTTCTGGCCGCCCTGGCTATCTCCCTCCTGCCGCCGTAGTTGACGGCCAACACGAGCTTCAGGCCGGTGTTGTCCTTCGTCAGCTCGATCGCCCTCCTCAGCTCCTCGGCCACGTCGGGGGGAAGCTCATCTATCTCGCCTATCGCCCTGAGCTGGACGTTGTTTTTGTTCAGCTCCTGGGCCTCCCTTCTCAGCTGCTCCTTGAGGAGGGCCATCAGGGTTCCGACCTCCGATTTGGGCCTCTTCCAGTTCTCCGTGGAGAAGGTGTATAGGGTCAGGACCTCCACCCCGAGCTTGCCGCAGGTCTCCACCACTTCCCTCACGGCCCTGACGGCGGCCTTGTGACCTTCGACGCGCGGCAGGTGGCGTTTCCGAGCCCACCTGCCGTTGCCGTCCATGATTATGGCGATGTGCCTGGGGAGGCGCTGGGGGTCGAGGAGTTTCTCCATCTCCTCGACCTTCATCCTATCCCCGCCCTTCTTAAACCTCAAGAAGCTCCTTCTCCTTCGCCTTCAAAAGCTCGTCGATCTGCTCGATGTATTTATCGGTCAGCTTCTGGATCTCGTCCTGATACCTGTATTTGTCGTCCTCGGATATCTGCTTCTCCCTCTCCATCTTCCTGATCGTCTCTATGGCCTCGCGCCTGATGTTCCTGATGGCGACCCTCCCCTCCTCGGCCATCCTCCTGACGACCTTTACAAGCTCCTTCCTCCTCTCCTCGGTCAGCTCCGGCACTATCAGCCTTATGGAGTTTTTGTCCGATATGATGTTGAACCCCAGATCGGCCTGTGCGATGGCCTTTTCGATGTCCTTGAGGACGTTTTTGTCCCACGGCTGGATGAGGATCATGCGCGGCTCGGGGATGGAGATGGTGGCGAGCTGGTTTATGGGGAGCCTGCTTCCGTAGTAATCGACCGTTATGCCCTCAAGCATGGCCGCCGAGGCCCTCCCGGCCCTGACGGCGGCGAACTCTTTAGAGGTAGCCGCCACCGCCTTTTTCATCCTCTCCTCGGTCTCCTTCAGCAAGCTTTTGAGCTGCCTTTCATCGACCATAATCTCATCTCCCCCTTACCTTTGTTCCTATCGGTTCGCCCGTTACGGCCTTGATCATGTTCTCCAGGGGAAGAAGCCTGAAGATGATGATATCAAGCCAGCTTCCTGCGGCCAGGGCGAAGGCGGTCAGATCCATAACCCCCGGCCTCAGCTTCAACGCCTCATAGCAGCTGAGCTCGTCGATCTTCTCGGCATGCGGGTTGGAGAAGGGGTCGTCCGAGTAGAGGCCGTCTACCTTCGTCCCCTTCAGGACGGCTTCGGCGCCCACCTCCAACGCCCTCAGCACCGCGCCCGTGTCGGTCGTGAAGAACGGGTTGCCCGTCCCGCCCGAAAAGACGATTATCTCGCCCCGCTCCATCCTCCCCCGCAGCTCCGAAGGGGGGAGATTGACGGCTATGCGGGGGATCTCGATCGGGTTGTAGAGCGTGACCTCGACCCCTTTTTGCCTCAACAGCTGGGCCAGAGCGGCCCCGTTGACCAGGGTGGCCAGCATCCCTATCTGATCGGAGACGGCCCTATCGATCTCGACGCGCTGGGAGCCGCGCCAGATGTTGCCTCCCCCTACCACCACCCCCAGCTGAACGCCCATTTGCCGGATCTCTATCAGCACATCGGCCACCCGCTCCAGGAAGCCCAGGTCTATAGGCGGCTCCTCCCCCTTGAACATCTCGCCGCTCAGCTCGATTATGACCCTCCTGTAGAGGGGCTCACTCCTCGGTCTCCCCGAGCACATATCTGGTGAACCTTCTCAACACTATGTTCTCGCCCACCTTCGCCGACACCTCTTTTATCAGATCGCCCACCGTCTTGGAGTCGTCCTTGATGAACGGCTGATCGAGCAGGCAGAACTCGGCGAAGAACTTCTCAAGCCTCCCCTCGACGATCTTCTCTATCGCGCTTTCGGGCCTGCCCTCGTTCCTGGCCTGCTCCCTCAATATCTCCTTCTCCTTCTCGATCACCTCCGGGGGCACGTCCTCCCTGGAGATGTATTTGGGATCGGTCGCGGCGATCTGCATGGCCAGATCTTTGGCGAGCTGCTGGAAGATCTCCGTCCTGGCGACGAAATCGGTCTCGCAGTTCAGCTCCAGAAGCACCCCTATCCTGTTGCCGGCGTGTATGTAGGAGGCGATGACCCCCTCCTTGGCCGTCCTGTGTTTCCTCTTCTCATACGAGCTTATCCCCTTTTTCCTCAGCCACTCGACGGCGGCCTCCATGTCGCCGCCCGTCTCCTGAAGCGCCTTTTTGCAGTCCAAAACCCCCGCGCCCGTCCTCTGCCTCAGCTCCTTGATCATCTCAATCGTTATCTTCCCCATCTCCTCCCTCCGTCTCCTCAACGGTCTCCTCGGTTTGAGGGGCCGTCTCTCCCTCTGTTGATTCGGAAGCCTCTTCGGCCTTTTCGCCTTCGGCCTCCTCAGGCTTGGCCTCCTCGGCCTTGCCCTCCTCCGTCAGCTCGCCCTCCGTCAGCAGGCCCTTGCCCTCGAGGATCGCATCGGCCATCAGCGTGCAGAACAGCTTGATCGACCTTATCGCGTCGTCGTTGCCCGGGATGGGATAGTCGATGAGGTCGGGGTCGCAGTTGGTGTCGACCACCGCAACTATGGGGATGTTCAGCTTGTTCGCCTCGGCCACGGCGATGTGCTCGTTGCGGGTGTCAACTACCACGAGCGCATCGGGCAGCCTCTCCATGTCCTTGATGCCGCCCAGGTTCCTTTCGAGCTTCTCCTTCTCCCTCCTGAGCCTGGCCACCTCCTTCTTGGGCAGCTTGTCGAAGATCCCCTCCTCCGCCATTCTCTCCAGCCTCTTGAGCTTCTCGATGCTCTTCCTTATCGTCTGGAAGTTCGTCAGCGTCCCGCCCAACCACCTGTGGTTGACGTAGAACATCCCGCACCGCTCGGCCTGCTCTTTGACCGTGTCCTGGGCCTGTTTCTTGGTGCCGACGAAGAGCACGATCCCTCCCTGAGCGGCCAGATCCCTCAGGAAGTCATAGGCGACCTTCATCATGGCGATGGTCTTCTGAAGGTCGATGATATAAATGCCGTTCCGCTCGGTGAAGATATAACGGGCCATCTTCGGGTTCCACCGCCTCGTCTGATGGCCGAAATGCATCCCCGCCTCGAGGAGCTGCTTCATCGTGACGTTGAACAATTTCCCAACCTCCTTCTCACATTGGTGTCGATCTCAACACGAAATCCCCTCAATCCCGGAAGGCGGGTCGAGGGGCAAAACTTCCCCTGTGGGATGGGCTAAGAAAATATAACAAATTTGGGGCGAATTGGCAAGCTAACCCCTCATCCCCCTCAAAAGGCTCAACGCCCCCTCCCTTATGATCCTATCGGACTCGGGCCTCAACATCAGGGTTCCGTAATACTTGTATGCGACCTCCACCTCGTACCCCCCCTCCGGATAGGCCCCTTCGGTGGGGACGTAGCCGATACAGCCGTTCGTGTATCCCAGGACCATCGTGAAGGGGTAGGGGGAACGGCTTCGGATGTGGAGCTGGTAATCCACGAAGACCTCGCCCGCCATGCCGATGATGGCCGCCTCCTCGCTCAGCTGGATCGCCTGGATCTCGAAGTCGCACGTCAGCCCCTTAACACCCTCCTCGGCCAGCCTCTTGACCTCCTCGGCCCACCTGACCATCCCCTCCCTGACCATTATCTGCCCCCTGTTCTCGCCCCGCTCGATCGCCTCCCTAAGCTCCCTCTTGTATCTCTCCACGAGCCTCCCGGCCTCCTCCGGGGAGGGCGGATCCTGAAGCGGGAGCTTCAACACCTCCCTTTCACACCTCAGCTCGGCCTCCTCCGATGTCCGGACGGCCTCCGCTACCCCGATCGCATGCGCCCCCAGTATCGTGCCGATCCTCCTGGCGTCCTCGAACGTCCCCCCGACCACCTCGGGGTTCACATCGCCGCAACACCCCTGGGCGAACATCGCGACGCATCCCTCCACCGACTCCACGAGCCTCACGGCGTATCCCGGGTAGTCCGCCGAGAAGAGCAGGTTTTTGGCGCCCAGGACGACGGGGTGGACGGCGTGGGAGAACAGGATCGCCATGGGCTTCCCCTTATCGTCGTCGACCCTGATGAGGTAGATGGTGGTGTCGACGGGGCCTTCGGGGTTCCTGCCTATGACCGTCCTATCCCTCAGCCTCTGCCGCCGGTTGACCCCTATCCTCGCCTCACCCCTCCCGAAGCCTATCCTGGCCGGCCTCAGCCGGTCGAAGGCCATCTTTACGGCTCCGATCAGCTTCCTCACCAGCTCCTCGACGTAAAGCTCATCCCTCTCCCCCAGCCCTTTGAGCGAGATGGTCGCCGGGCCGGAGTGGGTGTGGGAGGCGTTGAGCATCAGGTTCGACCTCGGGACGCCCGCCTCCCTCTCAGCGCCCTCCCTGACCCTCTCGACTATATCCCGGTCCAGCCCCAGGAGATCGACGGTCACGATCCCGACCCTCACCCCATCGGCCTCCAACGCCAGACATTTGGCGTGCAGATCGTCGTGAACCCCGACGGCGGGGGAGGGCCGGCCCGCGAACCCGGTGAGATCTATGCCTATGGGAGGGGTTATGTTGACCGATGAGACGCCTGCCCTGAGCTTTGCCATGGCTCAACCTCCTTCCTCAAGACCGATTTTTCCTGGAGCTCCACTTCGCCGCCTTTTTGAGCAGCTCCTCGGCCTCCTCCTGGGATCTGGCCCAGGTGGAGATCAAAAGGCCCTCCGGCTTCAGCTCCGAGAGCAGCTTTTCTATCCTCTCGGGCCGGACGCCGTTGAGGACGAGGTTTTTCCCGGCGGCCTGAATGCGTTTGTAAAGCGGGAACCAGACCTCCTCGTCAACCCCGGGGTTGCCCGCCCCCGGCACCCACTGTATCCCCCTCAGGTTCGGTATCTCCAGGAGGTGATCCAGATGGGGGATCTGGCCGACCCCGTCCCAGTGATAAACCGGGTGGTCGAGCATCCGGCAGTGGAACCCGAGCCCCGGGACGGCGAACGTTTTGAAGTCCTGAGGGGAGATCATGTAAGCGAAATCGCACTGGATCGGATACCATTTCAGCGGCGACCAAAGCCCCATCCAGGCGCATGAGCCGTGCTGGTGTGAGGTGATGATCTCGTGCAGCTCGTCGTAGCACCTGTGCCAGATGCGGGCGATCTTATTGGAGGCCTTAAGCACCTCGTTTGGGCTTTCGCGCAGGTCGATGAGGAGGTTTTCGGTGTGGCGGAGCGATGCCAGGACGTCCAATATCCCGCCGATATCGGTCGTGCCGACCAAAAACTTCCCCTCGCCAGCCTTTGAAAGCTCCTCGGCCATCCATTTGGTGACCTTGAGATATGGGTTTTCGGGGTCGTAATCTAGTCCCTCTATTTCCTCCCAGCTCATCGGGTTTGGAACCCTGAACCAGACGGTATCTGTTCTGAAGAGCCAGTATCCCGTCAGATATGTGGCCAACACGCCCGGGCCCAGGTTAAGCCAGATCTGGGGGAAGCTCTCCCCGCCGAAATATGTGTTGGAGAAGTAGAGCTCATACCGGTTCAGGACGAACTCCAGGTCGATCCTCTCCGGATCAGGACCCCAAAGATCGACGCAGGCCGCCAGTATCCATCCCAAGCCCTCCGTTTTCAACCCCTCCGGCCTTGGGAGGGGTTTCACCTCCCTCACAGGCTTCTTCCTGGGGGCGGTCACCTGGATCAAAACCCTGTCGATAACCTCCCCTTCCCACCAAGCTTCGAATCTCCTCATCGCATCGTCCCAATCCTCCTTATAGAGCATCCCTCACCTCCCGGTTTTCCATATGAGCCGCCCAAATTATACCACGAGGAGCGGCCCAAGCTCACGCGCCGAAACCGCTTCCCCGTTGAGATTCACCCAGAGGTTGTGGTATAATAGCAGGCGAGCAGCATCGAGGAGGGGAGGTGGCCACGACATGGCGAAGGGCTTAAGCGTTATCATCGTGGGGGTATGCGTTCTGATGGCCTCACATCCCGCCTTCCCCTTCAAGGAGAACATCGTCGGGGCGTGGCTGTTCGACGAGGGATCGGGGAAGGCGGCGAAGGATTACTCCGGCAACGGAAATGACGGTGAGATCAAGGGAAATCCCCAGTGGGTGGATGGGAAGTTCGGCAAGGCGCTCCGGTTCGACGGATCTACCTATGTCGAGATACCTTTCAGTGAAAGCCTAAGGGTGCTCAACAAGACCGATTTCACTCTGGCAGCCTGGTTCTACTCCGAAAAGCTGCCGCCGCCCGAGTGGATCGAGGCCGTCTTTCAACAGGGGGATAAAAACGGAACCGGCAGAACCTGGCTCTTCATACACAGGGATTCGGGAGGGGAGATCCAATCGTTTCTGGGGGGGACGACCACTTCATCCGGGGTGAAAGCGGAGGAGGAAGGCAGGTGGTATCACGCCGCCGTGGTCGTCAAGGAGGGCGGAGCTCAAGACGAGATAACGGTTTACGTCAACGGCGAGCCCGGCAAGCCCAACGTTGTGTCGCTTGAGGATTCGGAGGGCAACTATTTCATCGGCGCCCACAAGGCCATAAAGGGGTTCTTCATCGGCGTGATAGACGAGGTCGTCCTGATCGCCAAGGCGATGAGCGGGGATGAGATTAAGGAGCTGATGAACAAAGGCGTTATGAACGTTCTGGCTGTGAAGGCAAGGGATAAGCTGCCGGTATGCTGGGCCGAGATCAAATCCGGGATCAGGTGAGGCTTTTTCACATGGAATGAGCAAGCTCCCATGCCGCCGCTAACGCATCTCAAGATGTGACATGAGCTGCAGCCTTCGACCTTGACCCTGTAAAGTCGACTAGGTATCCCCGCATCCCCTGCTATCATAACCTTCACCAGATCAAAAGGGGCGAAGCGCAGAGGGGGACATTCGCTGCGGAATACTTCAGCACCCCTCATGGGGCAGCACGACGACTTTAAGGGATTTGTGGGGATTTCGAAACCGCATCTCGAACGCTTCCCTCACGCGTTCGAGGGGATAGGTATGGCTGACGAGCTCCTTTAACCTCACCCCTCGCCTGGAGGCCAGCTCCGCAACGGATTCGTAGTCCGTCCGCTTAAAATAATGGATGCGATACGCCCATCTATGCCTGTCAAGCTCCCCCGGTTGGCCGGCTATGTAAACCACCCTCCCCTCAGGGGGGACGCCGTTCATCGCCGCCCTCCCGGCGTCGTCCGATCTGGTGGCGCAGATCGCGACCCTCGGGCCGAGCGGGGGAGCGAATTTACGCAAGGCCTCCACCGGGTTCTCCGCGGTCGGATCCACGGCCAGCGAGGCGCCCAGCTTAAGCGCCATCTCCCTCCGGCTGCTTATCGGGTCGACGGCGATCACATCCCTTGCCCCGAGCTCAAGGCAGAGCTGAACGCACATCAACCCCAGCGGGCCACATCCCCAAACGGCAACCCGCTCGCCGGAAACCCGGGCGCTCATAACGGCCGCATAGGGCGTTCCGAGCGTATCGGTGAGAAGCGATCCCTCGATGAAATCAACGCCCTCCGGCAGCGGGAGACAAGCCTCCTCATGCGCCACCACATACTCCCCATATCCGTTCCACGCCAGGTAGCGAGGCCGCTCGCAGTGGACGTCGAAACCAGCTCGGCAGTAAGGGCATTCCCCGCATCCCAGCTTCCAGTAGATCGTCACCCGATCGCCGGCTTTCACCCGCTTTACCCCCTCCCCAACCTCCTCGACAACGCCCGCTATCTCATGTCCCGGGTTCGGATTGCCGCCCCGGATGATCTCGGCATCGGAGGCGCATATCGCACACGCCATCACTCGGATTAAGACCTCGTTTGGGCCCGGCTTCGGCTTGGGAACCTCTTCGATATCGACCTCGAAAGGGGTTTTAAACCTCGCCACGCGCATGCCCCTCACCTCTCAGCAGGGTCATTACGATTCTAACACCGCTTAAAGGCGATGTCAACGCCTCCTGACAAACGGGTTTTTCAGAGGGCTTGAATCCGAGCTGGGAACGGTTTATAATCCCTTCGAGCCCCTTTTGAAGGAGGAAGGGAGATGGCGCTCACAGGCCCTCGTAGTGGCAGGCGAAATGTGGTGCTCATAGTTGTGGACGATCAGGGGTATCAGGCCGGCTGTTACGGAGACCCGGTCGTTCAGACCCCGAACCTGGACGCCCTGGCGGCCGAGGGGACGATCTTCACCCACGCCTTCTGCACCTCCGCCAGCTGCAGCGCCAGCCGATCGGTGATACTGACCGGTCTTTACAACCACGCGAACGGCCAGTTCGGCCACGCCCACGAGCCGCACAACTTCCACACCTTCAGGTGGGTGCGGAGCCTGCCAGTGCTGCTGGCAGAGGCGGGCTACAGAACCTGCCTCATAGGCAAGTTCCACGTCCAGCCCGAGGAGGTCTATCACTTCGAGCAATACCTCAACAAGGGCATCCCCGGCGGAAGCCGCAACCCGGTCGCGATGGCCGAGAAGGCCAGGGAGTTCATCCAGCAGGACGACCCCCGTCCCTTTTTCCTCTACTTCTGCCCCTCCGACCCCCACCGCGCCGCAAAAGGGTTCGCGAACGACAGGGATTACCCGGGCGTGAGGAGGATCACCTACGACCCCCAAGAGATCCCCGTCCCGCCCTGGCTGCCCGATTACCCCGAGACCAGGGCCGAGCTGGCGGAGTATTACACGGCCATATCGAGGCTTGATCAGGGGATAGGCAGGCTGATGGAGGTGTTAAAGGAGACGGGCCACTGGGAGGACACGCTCATCATCTACCTCAGCGACAACGGCCCGCCATGGCCGGGCGCCAAGACCACGCTTTATGAGCCGGGGGTCAGGCTGCCGCTGATCATCCGATCGCCCGATCAAAGGAAGCGCGGGATCAGATGTAACGCGATGGTCACCTGGGCCGACATCACCCCCACCATACTGGAGTTCACCGGCGCGAAACCCCCCGACTACCCACTTCACGGCCGATCGCTGCTCCCCATACTGGAGGAGACCGATCCCGAGGGCTGGGACGAGGTCTTCCTCTCGCACACCTTCCACGAGGTCACGATGTATTACCCGATGAGGGCGATCCGCACCCGCAAATACAAGCTCATCCTGAACCTCGCCCACTGGCTGCCCTACCCCTTCGCGTCCGACCTCTACGCCTGTGAAACCTGGCAGGCGACGCTGAGGAGGGGGGACGGGATGTTCGGGCGCCGACCGGTTCAAGCCTACATACATCGGCCCCAGTGGGAGCTTTACGATCTGGAGAACGACCCGGACGAGGTGGTCAACCTGGCCGATGACCCCAAATATGCGGATATCCTGGAGGAGCTGCGGGGGAAGCTCCGCAGATGGCAGGAGGAGACGAACGATCCCTGGACGGTGAAATATCGATACGAGTGAGGGTCGATCGCAGACCATCCGAAGGAGGATCGGGATGAAAAAGGCGGAGCTGAACTGTATACTGTTTGTGATCGACACCCTGAGGGCCGATCACCTGAGCTGTTACGGCTATTTCAGGAGGACGAGCCCCGTCATCGACAGGCTGGCCGAGGAGGGGGTGCTCTTCAAGGACTCGCATGCCACGGCCATAGCGACCGGCCCGGGCTTCACCTCGATCATCACCGGCCTCTCCCCCATCCACCACGGCTTCTACCTGACGCCCTGGAACCTCCCCAACCTGATCGATTTCGACGACGCGATCCCAACCCTCCCGGAGCTCATTCAGGACAACCTCCGGGGCTGCACGACCGCCGCCTTCGACAACCTGATAAACTTCGCATCGCACATGGATCAGTTCGTCAGGGGGTTCGAATACTACGTGAACGTCACCCGCACGTCCAAGCCGCGCCATCACTGGGTGGTCGGCGGCGAGGTGAACAAACGGCTCATCCCCTGGATCAAGGAACATGCCGAGGAGCGGTTCTTCCTCTTCGTCCATTACTGGGAGCCGCACACCCCATACAACCAGCCCCAGGAGTTCCGAAACATCTTCTCACATAAGCCCGGCAGCCTGGACGATCTGGAGGTCAGGAGGGCGCCCGCCGGATACGATTACGTCCCCGGATGGGGGAGGGTGGGCGAGCTTTGGGAGCCCGACCCCTCCCGAAGCGAGGTCACGATCGACCTCTACGACGGCGAGATAAGATACGTCGACTTCCTCATAGGCCAGGTGGTCGAGGCGCTTGAGGAGCTGGGGATAGACGACAGAACCGTTCTGATCATCACCTCGGATCACGGCGAGCAGCTCGGACAGCACGGGCTATACGGCCACGGGATGCTGCACGAATCGGTCGTCTACATCCCGCTGATCATCCGGTGCCCCTCCGTTCTGCCGAAGGGGGTCGTGATAGAGGGATACGTCCAGCAGGCCGACATAGCCCCGACCGTCCTGGCCCTCCTGGGGGCGGATGAGGGATCGCTTCCCCCCTTCGACGGAATGAACCTACTGCCGCTGATCGAAAGGGGAGGGAGGGGAAGGGATGAGATCTTCATCGAGGATCACCAGTTCAGGGCCTTCCTCCAGGGCAGGTGGAAATACATCAGGGATTACCTGAGGGGCATGGAGGAGCTTTACGATCTGGAGTCCGACCCGATGGAGGTCCTGAACCTGGCCTCCGAGGAGCCGGATCGGCTGAAGGAGATGAGGGAGAGGCTGGAGGGATGGGTGAGGGGCGAGCTGAAGGGGAGGCCCGACCCGATGCTGGAGCAGATGGGCCGTTTGGCGGCGAGGTGGTCGGCCGAGGTGGGAAGGGAGTTCCTCAAACCTATGCCCCGCCCCTCATGGGGAGGGGAGACGGGATGACGCCCAGGGAGCGGCTCCTCAAAACGCTCAGGGGCGAAAAGGCCGATAGGGTTCCCATCCATCTGCTCGGCTTCAACCTCCCCGACCGCGAGGCGATCGCTTCGCTCGCTGAGGCGAAGAAGCTGGTCGAGGGGAGGATGACGCTCGGGGGGAACGAGGTGGAGAGGGCCGTCAGGGCGGCCTTCGAGGGGGGAAAGGAGAGGATGGTGCTTCAGACGACCGAGGGGCCGCTTGCGCCCCTCATGAGCGAGAGGATGAGGATAAACTACCGCCGGATGATAGACGTCTGGGAGGAGCTTTCGGAAATCGATTGAAAAGGGGGATGTGGATGGCCAAAATGGTTGTGATGACGATCGCCCTCCTGGG
>QNBQ01000012.1 GCA_003645735.1 Candidatus Poribacteria bacterium | reverse complement strand
GTCGAGAGGAGGAAGGGCTGGCTGAAGATTAAGCTGCCGGACGGGCGGCCCGGCTGGAGCGATTCGGTCGTCCCGGTGGAGGAGGATGACAGGTTCATCCTGAACGCCGAGCTCGTGGAGGGCTACGACGAGATCGACCTCCATCTGGGCGGGGAGTATCCCTCCCTCTCGCCCGACGGGAAATTCGTCGCCTATCCGGTGAGGACGGATATCAAGGGGCAGTATTGGCACGCCGATGAGATATGGGTCACCTCGCTTGAGACGGGCGAATCGCGCAAGCTCTGCTCCGCCAGCATCTACAACCCCTATCTCTCCTGGTCGCTCGACAGCAAGTGGATCATCTTCGAGACGTATGATTCGAACGTCAGCCACATCTGGGCGGTCGACAGGGAGGGGAGGGATCTGAGGAGGGTGACGAAGGGGGAGGCGCCCTCCTTCTCGCCTGTGGCGCACAGGATAGCCCTCCGGAGGAGGAGGGAGTGGGTCGATTCGCTGTGGGTGGTCAACTTGGACGGGGGCGGGCTGAAGAAGATCGACGACATACTGATCCAGGGGACGCCCCAGCAGTATCTCTACCTGCTTCCGCCGGCCTGGTCGCCCGACGGCGGGATGATCGCGCTGGGGACGGACGCCGAGTATTACAAATCGGGTTACGCCAAGGTTAGGCTTTACGGGCTCAAGCCGGGGATCGAGAACAAGCTGGTCAACACGAGATCGAAGAAGGTTCTGGAGCTGAGGTGGTCGCCCGATGGGAGGTATCTCGCCTACGTTTTGAGCGGCAACCCCGATTACAAGCCTTACATGACGGTCGACAGGGAGATACATCTGCTGGACATGGAGAGCTTGAAGGTTCGGGCCTTCAAGGGCCGCTCTCCCGCCTGGTCGCCGGACGGGTCGAAGCTGGCCTTCATGGAGTATGACGAGCGGGAGGGGATCGAATGGAAGGTCTGGGCGATGGATCCGAGAAGTGGGGCAAAAGAGCTTGTTTTGATCTCCAAGATCGATTTGGCCGACATCGACTGGCTGCCCGACGGCAGGCTGTGCCTGTGGTTCACGTCTAAATGACTGAGGGAGGGGAGGTTCGAGCCGGCACAGACGACAGGGTATCTCTAGAGGCTTAAGGGGTGAGGTGCACGAAATCGTGCTCCCCGCTGCCCCAAATCGTGCAGCTCGGCCTCTGATGAACTCGATTTTTCGAAGCCGTTTGTTAGGCATGTAGTTTGCATAAGCCAAGCTCCGGAGAAAGCGAGGGAGGTGTCTCTATGATCGAGGTCAGGTTTGAGAGGGTCATAGATCTCTCCTATCCGGTGGATGAGGATCCGCCGCGTGAGCTGCCGATAGATCCCCCTCGGATATACGCCACCGCCACGATAGAGAGGGACGGGTATTTCGAGGGGAGGGTCGACCTTTCGGGGCACTGCTCGACCCACATAGACGCGCCCGCGCTGATGTATGCCGATGGCAAGACGGTCGATCAGATAGATCCCTGGAGGCTCTACGGCAGGGCGGTTTTGATGGACTTCTCCTTCCTGAAGCCGGGCGCGACGATCACCCAGGGGATGATCCAGAGGTGGATAAACAGATACGGCGACATACCCGAGGGGATCATCCTGTTCATCTACACGGGGATGCAGCGATACGTCGGCCAGCCGATATACAACCGCCAGTGGATCGGGCTGGACGGCAACGCCGCCTCCTTCCTCTGCTCCAAGGGGATCAAGCTCATCGGCAGCGATTCGCCCAACATAGATTGCGTTGAGGGCAAGGAGCTGGATTTCCCCGCACATCACACCTTCCTGAAACACGACATACCGAACGTCGAAAACTTGACCAACCTGGACAAGCTTCCGAGGGAGTTTTTCGTCGTGGTCGCTCCGATGAAGCTGGCCAAAAGCTCGGGCGCCCCGGCCAGGGTTTTCGCCTTCGTCTGAGGCCCGGGAGGTGAGGGATGGGGGTGGCCTATGCGACCATCAAGGTCAGGAACATCATAACCGGCTCGGAGGCTTTGGAGCTCAGGGTCAAGGTGGACAGCGGCGCCACGATGCTCGTCCTGCCCGGGTGGGTTCAGGAGAGGCTCAAGTTCCCGGTGATCAGAAAACAGCAGGTCAAATACGCCGACGAGCGGACGGAGCTTAGGGACGTGGTCTACGGGGTCGAGGTTGAGGTGTGCGGCAGAAAAGGGGTGTTCGATGCGATAATCGAGCCACACAAAGAATACGGGCTGCTCGGGGCCATAGTGATGGAGGAGCTGGATCTGATAGTCGAGCCGAGGGAGATGAAGCTTTACCCGAACCCCAGATCGCCCGAGGTGCCGATGGCCGAGATAGAGTAGTAACCCGGGCTCGCCCCCCGATCGTTCCCAAAGCGGATTGACTTTCAGGAGGTGAGGCGATGGGCTTTCAAGCCAGGCTGTTCCTCGCCCTGATCTGCCTCCCGCTTCTGGGATGCGGCTGGGGGAGCGAGACGGTCGAGGAGCCGGAGTTCTTCGACATCCTCTACTACAGCGAGACCGACTTTTCAACGGAGACCCCCAGGGATGCCGAGAAGGCGTGGGTCTCGATGAAGGATCTGCCGGAGGTCGAGTTCGTCTCCTCCGAGGGGTCATACGTCGCCATCGTCTTCATGCACCCCTTCTCCATCGGGGTTTTCGATCCCAAGGCCGCCGAGTGGATAGGGATCGTCACATCGATCCCCGAAGAGGGGAGGCCGGTCAAGATAGCGGTTTTGAGGCTCGATTATGAGTCGATGTCCCTGAAAAAGGCGCACAAGATGCAGCTCCCCGCCGGCGAGCTGATCACGCCCGCCGAGGCGGCGGAGATCATCTCCCAAAACCCCCAATACGGCTGGATGGTCGATTGGAGGGTCGATCCGGCCGATCTGGTGGAGTTCGGCGGCAATTACATCTACTCCTACATGAGCGGCGATTTCGGCGGGGTGATCGTGCTGAACGGCTACGCCGGAAAGATCATCTTCTCGGCGACGAGGGTTTGGAACGGCGTGGGAAAGGTTTTGGTTCCGGGGGAGTGATCCGGGTGACCGTCAGGGTTAAAACCCCCTCAAGGCTTCACTTCGCGCTCATAGATCTGAACGGCTCGCTGGGCCGGATAGACGGGAGCGTCGGCGTGGCGCTCGAGCGGCCCGGCTTCGAGATCTACCTGCGCAAAGCCGAAGGGGTTGAGGTCAAGGGCGAAGGGGCCGGGCGGTTTTCGGACAGGATACGACGCGTGATCGGGAGGCTGAGGGAGAGGTTCGATATCGGAGGGGTTGAGGTGGAGATCAAACGCCACATCCCCCCGCACTGCGGCCTGGGGTCGGGCACGCAGATCTCCCTGGCGGTCGCATACGGCGCTGCGGCGCTTTACGGGATCGACCTGTCGGAGGAAGAAGCGCCGCTTCTGGTCGGGAGAGGCGGGACGTCGGGCATAGGCGTGACGGCCTTCCATCGCGGCGGGTTCATAATCGACGGGGGACATAGGTTCCCCGACCAGAAAAGCTCTTATCTCCCCTCCTCCGCCTCTAAGGACGTCCCTCCCCCGCCGGTGCTGTTGAGGACCGACTTCCCCGAGGATTGGGATATACTGATCGTCATCCCGCCGGGCAGGCATGTGTCGGGTGAGGAGGAGGTGAGGTTGTTCAAGAGGCTCTGCCCCATCCCCGCATGCGATGTGGAGAGGTTGTGCAGGGTCATACTGATGGAGATGTTGCCCGCCCTGATCGAGAGGGATCTTGAAAAGTTCGGCGACGCGGTCAACAGGGTTCAGGAGATAGGGTGGAAGCGGATCGAGGTCGAAGTTCAGGACGAGGTGGTCAGGGAGACGATGAGGTTCCTGAGGGAGAACGGCGCCCTGGGGGTGGGCCTCAGCAGCTGGGGGCCGGCCCTTTACGCCTTCTCGGAGAACCCCGAGGAGCTTCTCGAAAAGACGGAGGAGTTCCTCGGATCGTCGGGAGGCGGAGGGATCTGCCTGCTGAGCAGGGCCGACAACCGAGGGGCGGTCGTGGAGCGCGTGGGATAAGCCTGAAAATAGGCGTTTGATACCGCGCGATCCCCTTGAGCTTATCAGCCCAAAGCCCCGCCAAGGCGGCCATCCTCACCAGTAACTCCCTACTCTTCACCTTCCACCTTACTACAACTCGCCCCATCTGGCGGGCAGCTTATCGGCTCGACCGCCCGCTTTATCCGCTCCTGATCGAAAATTTCGCCCGCCAACACCTGCGGCGTGGCGTCCATCAGCTTCAGTATCGCCACGCCCACCGCGTCCACGGCAACCCTATCGGTTCCCGCGATCATCACCCCGGGATAAACCACTATCATCAGCCTCATGTGGGGGAGGAGTGCAGCTCGTTCATGAAGTTGTGGTTATCGATCGGGAAAATTTGGCCACTATGCCGACCGAGTCCGAACCGATGGGTTTTTAGGCAGCAGGTCTGCGCGATGCTCTCCGCCTCGATGAAGAGCTTCGGGAAAAACAAGCCTCTCTCCCAGCGGCTGTCCTTCATGTCGAATCACCCCATCTCCTCGGCCATATCGAAGATCCCCTTCTGCTGCATCACCGCCCTTGTGCTGCCCATCCCGCTGGAATTGGAAAGGGATAAGGGTTCACATCAAGCGGGCACGCCTGTCCAGGCGATATGGTAAACTTTCCCGGAAGTCCGGCGTCGCGATCAGACCCGATTCATTGGGGGCCGTAAGTTCTCTCGAACTGGGCGCATCTAAATTTATGGAGGTCGGTCGAGGAGGGATAGGGATTGAAGCCAGGCGATGAGGAGCTGGTCAGGAGAGCTTTATCCGGGGATGTGGACAGCTTCGGCGAGCTTGTGCGCAGGTATCGGGGAGCCGTTCAGGGGCTGGCCTATCACATGACGGGAAGCTTCGAGGACGCCGAGGACATAGCCCAGGAGGTTTTCATAACCGCCTATCTTAAGCTATCGCAGCTCCGCGATCCCGACAGGTTCGCCTCGTGGCTCCGGCGGATAACCGTCAATTGTTGCAAGATGTGGATGCGGGGGCGGAGGGAGAGCGTCCCGTTGGAGGAGGTCGATGAAGAGTTGCTGGGAACGGTCCCCTCGCCCGCCGAGGAGATCGAGCGGGAGGAGATGCGCAGGCTTCTCGCCGAAGCGTTGAGTCAGCTGCCCGAGGGGAACAGGCTCGTCATAACCCTCTATTACCTCACCGGCCTCAGCTACAGGGACATCGCCCGGTTCCTCGACGTCCCTTTAAGCACCGTCGAGGGGAGGATGCACCGGGCGAAAAGACAGCTTAAGGGGAGGTTGATGAGGTTGATCGAAGAGGGCTTGCGGAAGGAGAGGCTGTCCGATGAGTTCATCAGGAGGGTTTTGGACGAGGCGATGAAAAGGGCGAGGGAGGCCCGAGGGCGGTGGGCAGGTGAGGAGTTCATCCGGTCATGTCGTGAGGCTATGGAAGCCGCCGGGAAGCTCGGGGATGTCGGAGCTCAAGTGGAGCTGCTTTTGATGTTGGGCGAAGCCCGATCCACATGGCTCGGCGAGCCGGAGAAGGGGGTTGAGGATTACGAGTCCGCCTTGAAGCTCGCTCGAAAGCGAGGCGATAAAGGGAGGGAAGCGGAGGTCCTCAAGGCGCTCTTCATCGCCCATTGTCGCCGCGGCGAATACAGTGAGATGCGACGGAGGGCCGAGGAGGCTCTGAAGCTGTTCTCCGAGCTCGGCGATAGGGAGAACGAGGCGTTGACGAGAGCGGCTTTGGATCTGGCGGATATGTTGCCGGGGATGTGGAGGCCGGGACAGCCCGGGGGATACGTCATGGCGGTCTTCCCCGTCCAGCTCGCCGATGAGGGATACGTGTTCCTCGACCCCAAATCCGTCCGCAACTACTCATGGGGATGCCCGTCCCGATGCGCCGCCCTCGTCCATCTGCTCCGTCCGAGGAGGTTTCTGAAGCCATCCCCGAAGGTCGGGGAGACCTGGGAGGATCGGATCACGCGCCGGCCGGACGGCCTGAGCTGGGGGATCGAGGAGGGGGACGAGCTCATAGCGAGGTCGGTCGTTGAGAGCGATGACGACCTCGTCCTGACGCCCGCCGGGAGGTTTGAAAGGTGTCTCAGGGTTAGGACGGTCATAACCCCTCCAAACGTGGGCGTTGCAACGGAGTTCAGAACCCGGAGCTACTGCGGGACGAGGCTGACGTGGTTCGCCCCCGGCGTGGGTCTGGTGAAGCTGCGTCATGAGGATCAGAACGGAATGACATGGGTCGTCCACCTCGTTGAGCACGCCGGCTCAGGTGGCGAGGGATATTTCCCCCTATCGATCGGGAGGATGTGGCGTTACCGTTGGACGAAGGATCACTCGCCGGAGGAGATGTTCGAGGATGTGTGCAGGGTTGTGAGCTGCTGTGGGAACACGTTTTATATCTCATCGGCTACGGTGGGCGTGAAGGGGAGAGGCGGGGCTCTGAGCTATCTTGAGGGGATAGCGGAGCTGGAGAGGGAGTCGGGCGATTTAGCCGGGGAAGCCGCTATCCTCAGATGGATCGCCTGGATATCCAAGGAGAGGGGGATCGACTGCTATGAGCGGTTGATCGAGATCTACAAGGCTTTGGGCGATGAGCCGAGGCTGATCGATGCCCGGTGGCTGCTTAAAGAGGCGAGGGAGGGGCTGTCGGATGAGGATAAAGTGAGATGGCGTGAGGAGAAGCTTCGCCTCGCTCGGAAGATAGGCGATAGGAGGAAGATCATGGAAGCTCTCGGGGCGTTGGCGAAGGAGCACCTGCTGAGAGGGGAATACGAGCGAGCTGCCGAGCTTTACAGGAAGGCAGCTGATATAGCGGCCGAGGGGGGCGATGCTTACCTCTCCGCCTCTTATACGTCCCTCTCGGAGACGGCGAGGGAGATGATCGGATCGCCTCCGTCCCGGCGGTGTTTCTATATCCGAGGGGTCGGTTGCTTGATCGAACGCGAAGGCGGTTTGTATTCCAAAGGATCGGATCGAAGCTCGATCGGGGAGCGTCCTTCGGGATCTGAAGGAACACCGATGACCGATCTGTTCTGGTATGAGCCGTTCTCAGGAGCGGAGCTTCTGTCCCAGGAGGTGGGCAGTTCGCTTTACGACGGGTGGAACATAGGGATCGCCGTGAACGGCTCCGTAACCGGCGACCACATGAAGGTGGGGAGCGTCCTCGTGAGCAAGGATGAGAGGGTCGAGGTCCCAGCAGGGGAGTTCGAGGGATGTGCTCTAATAGAGACGACCATATCGGCCAGCGGGGAGGAGAAGGAGCTCGTCCCTGAGATCGAGCGGATACGAGGCTACTATGCCGGGGTTAAAAGGGCGTGGTTTGCGCCCGGGGTGGGGTTGGTGCGGCTGCTGTATCAGCACAAAAACGGGCGGGTGACGGATATACAGCTGGTGGAGCATCAGGTAAAGGAGCTCGGCGAGGATTACCTGCCGATGGCCTTGGGGAACAGATGGCGCTACAGGTGGAAGGACGAGGAAAGCGGAAGGGTTTTCGAGGATCTGCTTGTAGTCGCCTCGCAAAAAGGCAACCGATGGTATATAGCGTTCGTCACCAGAGCTACGGCTGCGGTCGATAGGTGATATATGCCGACTGGGTGGGGAAAACCTGTCGGATCCCCTCAATGGAGGGGAAGCGCAGGAGATACTTTGATCGCCTCGGCCCTCCGTTGAGGGGGTTCAATCCGCCGAGATGACCAAGGCCCAATCTCCGTCGTCGGGAGTTCGAAGTTTTAGAACCCCCGGCTCAACTATATTCCCGGCCTCCCTCCACTCCCCCGTCCTGGGATTGAACCACCTCGCGGCGGCGGGGAGCTTCAAAAGCGCGGCGTTTAACATGATCCTCCCTCCCATAGGTGTGTAGATGACCGCGAGCGAGCCGTCCTCGGATTTGGCGGCGGCGATGAACTTATGCGGCTCCTGGGGCGTGCCGGGCTGTTCGGCCAGAAGCTCCTGAGCAGGCCAGAGTTTCCACCAGGGGATCGAATCGAACAACTTCCTGAGATGCCCCACGCACCTCGCCCCCTCGCTTCCGATCGCCTCGTGCCACGGCGGGGCGACCCCGCTGTGCGGGTGATCGGTCGGCACCTCCGGCCTCTCGGCCCAGAACCACACCCCGTGATGTCCGTAGGTGACCCCGGCGGTCGGGGAGATCAACAGGCTCCAGTAAAGCGCCCTTCGGACGTGGTAGGCCGTGAAGGGGCGGCGCGATTGGTAGGCCAGGTGCGCCTCGTAATTCGGCTCCAAATTGATCACGGGCCTGGGCGGCTCCTTCGACCGCTCCCGCGCCGGCGGCCCGAAGACGAGCCAGCTCAGGTGATCGACCCCGTCCCCATGCCCGCTTTGATAGCCAATGAAATCATACCACTCCTCATCCCGGAACTCACCGGCGACCCACATCCTCCCGCCCGGATGCATCGTGACGAGCCGGTCGTGCCGATCCCCGAAAACCGCGCGGCCTATCCTCCTCCACCGCTCGGCCCGCTCCCCCTTGTAGTTCCCATCCCCGCCCAGTATCCAGATCACCTGATAGGCCCCCCACCTGGCGACGATGTATCCGGCCAGCTTGATCGCGTCCTCCTCCTTCAGAGCAACGCCCGGCGAGATATCCCCCAGCGCCCAGAGGATGACGGGCGCGGCGATCAGCCCGTGCCGGTTGATCGCCTCCACCTTCGGATCGAGCTTCCTGAAGAAACGGGGGTTGATCTTTATCCGCTCCGTCCCGGTGTAGGCTCTCTCGCCGTTCTCATCCTGGGGGAAGGCCCGCCAGTGGGTCGAGACGAACTGGATGACCGTGAACCCTTGCTGGCGCCGCTTCTCCAGATAACGCTCCCAATCCCTCGGCTTCGCCTTCAACACCCCGTTCCAGGCGGTGTCGGCGAGCCAGAGGAAGGGCGTCCCATCGGAGAAGACGAGGCGGCGCCGATCGTCGGAGAGGCGGATCGGGCCGTGTTTGTAAAGCGGGTTATCGCCCTCATAGGGGACGCATCGGAACGAGCCGGATCGGCCCTTTAACCCCCTGTCATCGGTCGAACACCTCGTCTCCCATTTCCACTCCCCCACCTCGTCCGGCGAGAACCTGATCCGCCACGTCCTCCCGCCGTCCCAAAAAGCCTCCACGACATGCCGTTTTCCGGACGGCGAGGTGAAGATCACCTCCACCGTCACGTCCCACAGCGGGCTGTCGTAGTCCATCTCGCTCGTAAGCTCGGCCTCGAAGACCGTGAAAATAGGGACGGTTATCATCGAACCACCTCCTCACTCGCCCGAAAGCGCCCTATAAAGCGCCACATACATGGCCAGGACCTTCTCGGGATCGGGGCCTGTGTAGGCCGACTCGTTGGAGATGTATCCGTCGAACCCCCTCTCCTTGAGCTTGGCGAACATCCGCCTGTAGAACTCGAAGGTGGCCGGATCCTCCACCCGATGCGCGTGAACCATCGTCACGTAGGGCATGATCCGGTCGTGGAACTCGTCGACCGTCTCGATCGTCACGTTCGGCCAGACGCAGTTGAAGACCAGCCCGACGTTGGGCCTGTCGGCTATGGAGATGACCTCCAGGGCGGGGTCGGGATCGGTGAAGCTGCCGTGCATTTCGATCGAGACGGTTATGCCGTATTCCTCGGCGTATTCGCCCAGCTCCCTCAGACAGCTCCCCACGTTGCGGATCACCTCGTCCCGGTTTTCGGACGTGAACCTGTCCCCCAGAACCCTGACGTGTTTGCATCCGAAGAAATGGGCCATATCGATCACCCTTTTGACCCGCTCGACGCTTTTGCGCCTCTCCTCCTCGGTCGGGTGGTGGAAGACCTGACAGCTCGTCAGCGATGCGAACTCCAGCCCGGCCTCCTCCATCTTCCTCTTGACCTCGTCCCACCTCTCCCTCGGCGTGTCCCACTCCAGCCCGTGCCTCTGGTTGTAATCCATGAGAAACTCTATCCCGTGATAGCCGGTCTTCTTGGCCATCTCAATCAAGTAGTCAAGCTCCCAATCCTGGGCAGTTTTATACGTGTTGAGCGACCATTTCATCCTTCCCCTCCTTTCATGGTGAGCCGCGTTATAACCGCTGCCCATTGGCCGCTCCCCGGGGTTTTGAGCTTAAGCGTTCCGCCGCCCCGAACCGCCCGGGGAGCTGACCACCGGAGGTTGTCGATGTCATACCACCTCAACGTCAGCTCGGAGGGGGCCTCCTTCAGGTTCAACGTCACCTCGCCCCCGTTCGGGAAGTAGACGGCGTATTGTCTTCCGGGCTCGGCCAGGCAGTAGGCCTCGTTCTCCTCCCGATCGCCCAGCAGATCGTTGCGCGGCTCGCATGAGAAGATGTCGAAGGCGCTCGTCACCTCGCGGGCGGCTTTGATCATCCTCTGTCCCAGCTCGCTCAAGCCTATCCCGCTGGGCGGGCGGTGGAACCGGGCCGAGGCGCAGCCGCAGAAGATATTACGCCAGAACCGCTCCACGCCGTCCCTCGTCGTCCCGAACCGGCCCGTATCGGCGCCGTAGATTTTGACGTTGTTCATCGGACGGGGGTTATCGGCTATGCTCACGCGCCGTTTGAGGGCGTTGTCGTAATGTCTTTGCCCCTTCTGATGATTGTTCTGGGAGATGTCGACGAAGGTGTAAATCTCCGGATGTTTGAAGGTGTTGTCGTGCATCGGATGGGCTAAATCCCATGGATCCCACATCTCGGTCACGTGCACCTCGACCCCCATCTCCTCCGCCCTCCTCCGGATGTAGTGCGCCCAGTATTCGGGCCATCTGGGATCCTCGTTCGTCTCGTTGTCGATGCAATATAAGACGTGGCCGTAGCGGAGGGAGATGGAGAGCAGCTTGTCGACGAAGGCCTGCTGGTATTTCAAAACAACCTGGTTGTTCTCCAGTGAGGGAACTGTTCGGAAGAAGGCGTTCTCGCGCAGGCCGGGATGGGTGTCGATCCTCTCCTTCAGCCCGCTCTCCTGTGCGGTGTAGTTGATGTTGTTTTTGGGGTTGAAGGGGTTGTGCTGCCACGGCTCGCGGGCGAAGTCGAACCGATCCCAAAGCTCTATCTGGACGATGATATCCCGCCTGGCCGTTTCCTCCAGGAACTCCTCGAACCTCCTCCAATACTCGTCGTTCATCCTCTCCAGGTCGTATTTATCGCCGACCTTGGCGAAAGGCCAGACGTTGCCCGGGTCGCGCGAGCTCATCGTGCATCTGACGTAGTTTCCGCCGACCGATTTGAGCAGGTCGAGATGTCCCCTCAGCTTTTCGCCCGTCCATTGGAAGAGGTTGTCGTCGTCCGATCCGCCCAGGAGCAGCACCGGTTCGCCCTTATACTGCCAGTAAAACGGGTTTTTCGGGTGAGGCTTTATCCTCTCCTCGTTTGGGACGGCCCCAAAGGCCGCCCCGACGATCCCCGTGAGGATCGCCGTCATCAGAGCACCTCCTATGACCTTCCACGTCACCGCTTCCCTCCTCAAGGCAAGGCCGCGCGCCATCCGGCGCGCAACATCCGGCTCAGCCTTTCGACGAGCTCCCTGTTTTCGGGCAGCTCGGCGACGTTGACGTTCTCGCCGGGGTCGGCCTCGTGATCGTAAAGCTCCCTGGCTACGACCTCGCCGCTTTCCCCATCGATCCACTCGGTGTATCTGTATCGATCCGTCCTCATCGTGTAGCCCATAACTTTCCCCCTCGGGTATTGGCTGAAGGCTGCCTTCTTCCAGGGGAGGTCGGGGTCGTCCAGCAGCGGCGCGAAGCTCAGCCCCTCCAGGTGATCGGGCTTGGGCAGGCCGCAGATGTCGCACAGCGACGGGTAGATGTCCACGAACTCGACAAGCGCCTTCGTCTTGCCCCCGGGCGCCTTCTGACCCGGCGCCCTGACCGTGAGCGGACACCAGACCGAGGTCTCGAAGTTCGAATGCTTACACCACAGACCGTGCTCGCCCAGGTTCCAACCGTTGTCGCCCCAGAGGATTATCACCGTCTCCTCCCACAGCCCGAGCCGTTCGAGCTCGTCCAATAGCTTGCCGACCTGGGCGTCCAGGAAGCTGACGCAGGCGTAATACCCGCGGATCAGCTCCTTGGCCTGCTCCTCCGAGAGCTCCCCCCGATCGGGTATCCCCGCGTATTGCCTCAGCTCGCCCCAGTTGTGCATCGCTATATCGGGCGCCCCCTTGGGCTTATACATGTTGTCGGGAAGTTTGATGGACTCGGGCGGGTAGAGATCCCAGTATCTCTTGGGGCAGGCGAAGGCCAGATGCGGCTTGTAAAACCCGACCGCCAGGAAGAACTTCTTATCTTTGAGAGCCCGGAGCCGCTGAACGGCCTCCTCGGCCAGCTTGCCGTCGGGGTAGGCCTCATCCGGCAGGTCGGCGCACTCAACGGACGGCCCCCGTTTGATCCGTCTCCCCTGTCTCCTCGCCTCCCAGTATCTCTCCATGATTTCGAGGTTCTCCTCCAGCGCGTAGCCGGGGAAGGCGTTCGGGGGCTCCCAGGGGGTTTCGCTCCAGGCGAGCGGGTCGTCCTTGTAGCCGTGATGGTAGACCTTTCCGAGCGAGACGGTATGATACCCGTGTTCCCTGAACAGCTGGGGAAGGGTGACCACGCTCGGCAATTTGTCGCGTAGAGGGGTTTGGAGGTCATATATCCTCGTTGTATCGGGTCGGCAGCCGCTTAGCAGGCTTGCCCTGGAGGGGGCGCACACGGCCTGTTGACAGTATGCCCTCATGAAGAGCGTCCCGCTTTCGGCCAGTCGATCCAGGTTCGGCGTGACCATCTGCTCATAGCCGTAGCAGCGCAGCTGGGGCCTGAGGTCGTCGACGGCGATGAATAAGACGTTGTAATCCCCCTTGGGTTTCGAACCGGTTTTCGAAACGACCGAGCTTAAGATAGTGCCCCTTTCAACCACATCGATAACACCTCACGCCGTGAAAGCCTTTGGGCCATTCATCTCCCCCCGCCGCTTGATCCCGCCGAGCTATGATACCACGGATGAAGCTCGAATACAAGCCCCGCCCGGCCTTGTTGACTTCCGGTCAGAATTTGTTTTATAATCCTTTGCGAGGTTAAATTCCGCAAAAAAGGTCGAGGGAGGGGAGTCGATATGTGGCAGGGATGGGTGACGCTTGTTTTGGGTGTTTGGACGATCATAGCCGGGTTTGTCCTGCCGCTTTCCAGGGCGGCGGTGGGGATCAACTTCACGATCGTCGGGGCAATCGTTTTGGGGTTTGCGCTTTGGGCCGCGCTGAGGAGAGCTCATCTGAGCTGGGTCAACGTCGTCATGGGGGCTTGGTCGATCGTCGCAAGCTGGGTTCTGCCGATAGAGAGGGCCGCCGAGGGAGCTGAGCCCTCCCGCCACCTGGCCCTGTGGCTCAACTACCTGATAGTGGGCGTGATCGTGATCGTCTTCTCGCTGCTGACGGCGCTGTTGAGGAGGCCCGCGCC
>QNBQ01000011.1 GCA_003645735.1 Candidatus Poribacteria bacterium | reverse complement strand
CTCCTCCCCGCGGCGCCTCACCATCTCCAGGAAGAGCGGCGAATACCCCAGCTTCCGGGCCTCGTCCCCCTGCCCCAGCTGGTAGGCGGTCACGACGACCGCGTCCGACTCAGGATATGCCCTCTCCACCCTCTTGGCGACGTTCAGGGGGGAGGTGTCGGAGAGGGAGGGCTTTATCAGCCATCTCCAGAGCGACCAAAGCGAGACGCCCGCCGCCAACGCCGCTATCGCCAGCTTGACGGCGATCGGCAGGGGGATCGATGTGAACAGGAGGGCCGCCCCGCAGGAGAGGCCGCTCAGCCCCGCCCACATCAACAGCCCCCTGAAGATCAAAACGGCCTTCCATCCGGCCCCAAGCCTTCTAAGCCTTTGCTCCAAGGATCTATCGGCCATATCCGCTTCACCTCACCAAAAGCTTCAGCCCCGAAGCGAAGACCAAAACGAGGATGATCCTCGAAAACGTCCTCTTCGAGACCCGCCTGTTGAGCAATATGCCGCTTATCACACCGACTGCTATGAGGGGGATCAAGTAGAGGTGCAGCTTTATGATCGATCCGTCGAGTATGCCCAGCTTGAAGTAGACCGGGACCTTGGTCATGTTGATGATGAAGAAGACGGCGGTGGTCGTGCCGACGAAGGCGACGTTGGACAAGCCTTGCGGAAGCAGATTCATCGAGACGATCACCCCTCCCTCGTGCTCCAGCGTCGATGTCATTCCGGCGCCCACCCCGGCGGCGAACCCCTTGAGATACCTCCCCCTCACGGCCTTGAGGGTCGATCCGTCCGGATCGGCTCGGCGCGATCCCAGCTCCCGCCACAGCTGAACGGCGAAAAAGGCCAGGGCGATGACCCCGATCGTTTTCCTGAGCCAAAACTCGGGCAATCCCCTCAGAACCGTCCCGCCCAGCAGTATCCCGACGATCGACCCCGGGGCCAGCGCCGCCACGTTTTTCGCGTCCCACCTCCTGAAGTAGTAGAACATCGACATGATATCGGTCATGACGAGCAGCGGCAGCATCAGCCCGATCGCCTCCCTGGCCGGCATGACGGTCGCCAACAGCGGCGTTGCCACGACGCCCGTGCCGCCCCCGAACCCCGCCTTCGATATGCCGATGAAAACGGTCGCGAGACAGATGATGGCAATCTCAGCTATACTCACCCCTGCTCCTCCTGACGATCAGGATGGCGATCGCCGCACAGGCGGCCGCCCCGGCCACGACGGCGGCGATCAGCGCCGGCAGGTTCAGCTTGCGGCTCCGCGCATAAGCTCGAAACGGCCTCTCGGAGTAATCCTCACCGGTCACGCGCCAGATCACCTCATCCCCCGATATCTCCCCGTTCGTCTCGATCACCTCGCCCGGCATCCGGACGGCCAGGCGGTGTTCGGGGTCGTGCTCGACGATCCCGATCAACCCCCTCTCCCTCAACCTCCGCGGCAGCTCCCTCTCCATCGCCCGCCTGACCTCCCCGGCTATCCGGTCCAGCTCCTCATCCCCCAGCTCCGCGGGCGATACTTCGGCCACAAGCTCCCTGAACCTCTTTATCTTCTCCTCGACCTCGCCCGAGTCGCGGGCCGGGGCCTTCAGAAGCTCGATCACCCCGTCCTTCAGCCTCGCCCTCCCCTCCGGCGGCAGCGGCCCCGATATCCGCTCCAACTCACCCTCCACGACTTCAACGACCAGCTCGGCCGTCGCCTCCCTCCTCTCGGACGGTATCGATCCGAACGTCACGGACAGCTCATAGCCGATGAAAGGGAAACCCCTCCTCACCTCAAACCTCATCGATCTCCTGAGATACCGATCGAACCCCGTCTCCCTCAGCCTCTCGAACCTCCCCTTCGCCCTCACCGCGTAACCGTTCTTCGTCTTTTCCATTTCGACGCTCCCCCACTCCGGCTCGCGGGGAAGGACCGACTTTTCAAGCGTCGCCTTAGCCTCACTCGGATCGCCGTCCGTCATCACCTCTATGGTCAGGCTCCTCTCGACCTCTCCCCGCTCGTCGACCGCCATCCTCTCATCGATCATCACTCCGGTTATACAGCCGGGGAAGAGGAGGAGAAGGGGAACGAACGGCGTCAACGCCTTAAGCATCGAAACTCACCTCCGGTCAATCCACCTCGACGACCAGCCCGTCGTAGGCCAGCTCCACGCCGGGCGGCAGCGAGGAGTTGACCTTTTCGTGGTCGATGTCGTGGGTCATGTGGACGAAGAAGGTCCTCTCCGGTTTGAGCTTTTCGACCACCTCCAGCGCCTCCGACAGGCTGAAATGGGTGGGATGTGGGGCGAACCTCAACGCGTCGAGTATCAACAGCTTCAAGCCCCTCATCCTCTCCATCGTCTCCTCCGGGATATGGTTGCAATCGGTCGCGTAGGCCACGTCCCCGAACCTGTATCCCAGAACCTCCATCCTCCCGTGAAGCAGCTTGAGCGGGACGATCTTAAGCCCGAAAAGCTCGAACTCGCCATCGACGACGTTCAGCTCTATCCTCGGCACCCCTCCCCCCACGTTCGGCCCGAAGGCGTAATCGAAGACGACCCTTATCCTCTCGATCGTCTCGGCGTTGCCGTAGCAGGGGATGCTCCCGCCCTGTATCTCGCAGAACCTCCTGATATCGTCCAGTCCGAAGATGTGGTCGGCGTGGGGGTGGGTGAAGAGCACCGCGTCCACCCTCCTGACGTCACACCTCAGCGCCTGTATCCTCAGCTCCGGCGTGGTGTCGACCAGGACGTTCCTCCCGTTGTAGCTCACCAGGATGGAGGTCCTCGTCCTCTTGTTCCGCGGGTCGGTCGATTTACAGACAGGACAGTCACACGCGATGACAGGGACGCCGTGGGATGTCCCCGTCCCCAGGAAGGTCACCCTAATCGGCCCCATCCGTCACCCTCCCGCCAGCACGGGGACGATCGACACCTCATCGCCTGGCTTCAGTTCGACCTTCAACCTCTCCCCCTTCACCTCCTTGGAGTTGAGGTAGATCGAGTAGCTCCTCTTAAGCTCTCCGTTCGGGTCGATCAACCTCTCCTTCATCCCCGGGAACTGTGCGTCCAGTTTATCGATCAGCTCGCCGATCGTGCGCGCATCGATTTGAAGCTCGGCTTTCCCTTTGGTGAGCCTCCTCAGCATTGTCGGCAGAATGACCTTCACCATTTCGGCTCACACCTCCCTCGCCCTCGGGTATGAGCCGAGGAATTTGACCAGGAGGCAGACCTCTTTAAGCTCCTGTGCGGCTTTCCTCATCGGCTCGTCGTCGATATGCCCCTCCACGTCGGCGAAGAAGACGTATTCCCATCTCCTCCCGGGGTATGGCCTCGACTCCAGCTTCGTCAGGTTGAGGCCGTGTTTGTAGAACCTCTCGAGCGCCCGCATCAACGCCCCCGGCTCGTCCCGGACGGAGAAGATGAAGGAGGTCTTGTCGTAGCCGCTCCTTTTGGCGTAATGTTTGCCTATGACGAGGAACCTGGTGGTGTTGCCCGATTGGTCTTCGATGTGCTCGCGGACGACGTTCAGGCCGTAGACCTCTGCAGCAAGCCTGCTCGCTATAGCGGCCGCCCCCTCTTCTTTGGCGGCCATCGACGCCCCCTCTGAGGTGCTGGAGACCGGTATCCTGGGGACGTCCTTCATGTGTTTGTCGAGCCATCCCCTGCACTGGGCCAGCGCCTGCGGGTGCGAGTAGATCCTCTTGATCTCCTCGAACCGGCATTTGGCCAGCAGGTGGTGGTGAATCGGTATCATCACCTCGGCGCAGATCTTCAGGTCGGTGTGGAGGAACATGTCCAATGTTTCGGCCACCGAGCCGCTTATCGAGTTTTCGATCGCCACCACGCCGTAATCGGCCCTCCCTATCTCGACCTCGCGGAAGACGTCCGGCTGGGTTTGAACGGGGAGGTATTCGACGCTCCTGCCGAACTGCTTCATGCTCGCCTCGTGTCCGAAGCTGCCCGGAGGGCCTAGGAAAGCGATCCTGAGCGGTTTTTCCAGGGCGCGGGCCGCTGAGATGATCTCCCTGAAGATCGCCTCAAGCGCCTGAGGGGAGATGGGGCCGCGGTTCAGCTTCAAAACCCTCTCGATCACCTCCCTCTCGCGGTGGGGCGCGTAGACGGGCGCGTTGAGCCGCGATTTGACCTCGGCTATCTCCAGGGCGAGCCTGACCCTCTCGTTCAGAAGCCTGACCAGCTGCTCATCCAGCCTGTCTATCTTTTCCCTGAGCCGCTCGATCCTCTCCTCCATCAAACCCCGGCTTCCCTCCAGACCTTGTCGAGATAGCTCATCGTAAGCGAAGCGGCCTCCTCGGGCTTAAGCCCCTTAACCTTATCGCTGAACGGCTCGGGCGTGACCGGCCCGTCATACCCTATCTCCTTCAGCGCCCTCAGGAACCCGATCAGGTCGATGACCCCCGTCTCGCCCGGCATCCGCCTGATGTTGTCGATCTGCTCCTCCACCGGCACCCCCTCCGGCGCGTCGTTTATATGCACGTAAACCACCTGCTCCGGCTTGAGCTTCAGTATGTCCTCCACCGTCCCGCCCGATGTATACCAGTGCCAGCTGTCCAGCAGCAGCCCGACGTTGCCCGTCCCTATCGCATCGCAAAGCTCCAGCATCCCCTCCATCGTGTGGATGAACTCGTATTTGTGCCCCTGTCTGAGCGTTTTAGGCCCCAGAAACTCCAGGCCCAGCATGCAGCCGTGTTCCTTGAGGATCTCGGCTATCGGCTTGAACCTGTTGACGTGCCACTTGAAGTTCTCATCGAACGGCCTCTCGTCCGAGAAGGAGAGCACCCAGGTCATCGTCCGGGTGCATCCGATCTCCTTGCCGATCCGGGCCAGCTCCGGCAGCCTCTCCAGGTCGGCCCTGAACTTCCCCTCCTCGGCGCGCCAATCGACCGGCAGCCCCCATCCGCCCGGCTTTACACCGCTCTCCTCGAACATCGACCTGACCGCCTCAACGCCCCTCTCCCTGCAGAGCCGGGCGACCTCGTTTATGTTGATCTCAACCCCTTCAAACCCCGTCTCCTTTGCCAGCCGTATCGCCCCTTCCAGATCGATCCTTATCCCTATCGCCCCGGGGCTGAGACATTTGAACATCGAAGCACCTCCGACGGATAAAGGGTTGGTAACGGATTATACCACATCTAACCCTCCGGCGCCACCTCTCCAATGCTGAGGCAGCCTCAATTTGTGATAGCATTTCTCAAAAGCTGCCCTCTTCGATGTGAGAGGTGAGGGTGATTGGATGAAGTAATTTCCTGAACTCTCAGCCCTTGACCCCCGATTCCCCTATCGAGGGAATATTACGCCTGGGTGCGAAAGCTCAAGCCCCCGGTTTCCCACCGACGGGAGTTGGTGTCCATCAATAGACATACTTCTCCGCGTAGTGATCCCCGTGATACTCCTCCAGACACTCCTCACATACCATGACCTCCCTGCCCTGCTCTTGGGAGCACTCGATACATATATAGGTTGCCACCATTCTCTTCCCTTTCGCCCTGCAATGCTCGCAGTATTTATAGCGTGGTCTGTTCCGCTCGACCAAACGCGGATACTCGACGTTCGGCTCGGGGGGTTTTATCTCCTCGAGCACGATCTCGTGTTCGATCCAGTCGCCGAAATCATACACATATTCCATCCTGTCGCCGATCTTAAGGTCGAGCCCGGCGATCCTTAAATCGGCCGCCTCTCCTCCTTCGAAAGGGTTTATGCTTCCCAGATCGATCCTGCGATAACGCTTGGTGTTGCCCCTCCGGATCAGCTTCCAAAATCCGCTCAGGTGATCGAACGCGTCATGGCCGAATACGTCGCGGAGGATACGGTCGAAATCGGCTAACGTCTGTTTGCCCTGAATTTCGATGACGCGCCAAACCTCCTTACGATGTTTAAATACGACCTTGAACCGATACACCCGCTCGCCTTCCTCCTTTGAAAACCTCTTTTCAACGATTTTAGGCTTCCCTTCAAGAGGGATGCTTTCCAAAAGGCTCAGGTTCTCCGCGTAGGTGATCCCCGGGAGGGAAAGCTCCATCCTCGGATCCCTCTTCACCACCTCCATCCAATGGTCGCCCGGGTATCCCCTTGGATCGGACAAGCGGAGGTATATGGAGATGATAGATGAGATGGGGATGAATTCGTAAACCGAGTTTTCGAGGGTGTCGAATATGAGATCGGCCAGCTCCCTGTTTTTCGCCTCGATCTCATCTCGATGGCGCTCCCTCTCCTCCGCCGGTTCGAGCTCCAATCGGAACCTCTTGGGTTCCCAGGATTCGATGGTCACCAGGATTGAGTCGTTGCAACTGGCCTCCTTCGACCTGAACCATTCGGACAGGTCAAAGGCCAAGTGGGATTGCATCAAATCTTCGGAGGGAGACCGGGAAGGTGGAAACAGGTTCACCACCCTCGTTGGCAGGGGACGCCCTTGTGCATCGATAAGCTCGATGGACATCGGATCCTCCCAATGACCTATCCATGGATCAAACGATGGGTGAATCAGCAGCGCCCCCCTTTCCACTTCCCGTTGGGAAAGCGGTATTCGAAATCGCACACCGGGAGCTGCCACGCGAAGGGGAACGATCCTCCTTCTGTCGAGGTAGGCTATGGATACCCCATCAAGCTCCTGCTTCAATTTCTGGCGTATGGACGCCCCAGGATTCCTGGCCGATGAGGGTCGTATCCGCAGAACTCTATCCACAAGCTCACTCACTTCTATTGGGCCGTTCACCTCCGATAGCACCTTTTCAATGGCCTCTTTGATAGTCATCTCGATACCTCACCCGTTGCCAAGCTGTTCTAAGGAGTATTCTACTACAATTTACGGTGAGGGGACAGCCTCAATGAGATTCCACTCCCCCGACGGGGGATAAAGGACTGGTCAGGGGAGTTCGAAAGGGCACATAGGGAGCATATAGTTCCCACTCATCGGCCTCGAAGCTAGGATGCTCTCAGGCAGCGGGGAATCATCGCCTTTCCCGATGACGTCGAAACATCTCGGCGATCCAGCGTCCCGGAGGTCAGACATCCGCTCTGATAGCTGTCATTTGACGACCGTCATTCTGCGCATCTTCCTGAACCTCCCGGCGGCCATCTCGTAGAAGTAGATGCCGCTTGATACGCGTTCTCCGCTCTCGTTCCTCCCGTCCCACCTGGCCGCCCTGTTCGGTGAGAGGTAGTAACCGGGGAGGCGGTATCCCAGGTCGATCCTCCTCACGACCCTCCCCAGCAGATCGTATATGGTTATGACGACCTGCGCCGGCTTCGAGAGCTGGAAGGGGATCCAGGTCTCGGGGTTGGCGGGGTTCGGGTAGTTGCGGAGGAGCTTCGTCCTGGGAGGGATGGCCCAGACCGGGTCGCCCTTCTCAAGCCAGTCCAGCTCGACCCCTATCGGGTTGAGCGCCACCAGGACGGGGTCGGATTCCTCGGACATCGGTCCCACCCTCCCGTCCTCGGCCGCCGCCTGAACTTTGATCCGGTAGATGCGACCGTCCTCTCCCGGGATGGTGCATGAGTTCGTGGGGGTCGTCCCGAAAAACACGTATTCTCCCCAGTCGACCGAGACGTAGATCTTGTAGAAGTCCGGGTCGCCGGAGGCCGGCTCCCAGATGAAGTCGAGCGAGGTATCGTCGTCGATGTCCATCTGAAGCGAGGCTATGATGACGGCCAGCAGAAGGATCATGTCGATTTGAACTCCTTTGGGTCGATCCTGTGTTTCTTGAGCAGATCGTAGAGGGTCGCCCTGCTCACCCCCAGCTCTTTGGCCGCTTTTGAGACGTTCCCCTTGCTCCTGGCCAGCGCCTCCCTCACCATCCTGATCTCCAGCTCGTCCCTGGCCTCCTGCAGCGTCACACGTTTCCTCAGCTCAAACCCCTTTTCGACCTCCACATCCGTCAGATCGAGATCCTCGGGCGTGATCATCTTGCCCGAGGCGATCAGAACCGCCCTCCTTATCTTGTTCTGCAGCTCCCTGATGTTCCCCGGCCAGCTGTAGCTCATCATCCGATCGATCGCCTCGCTCGTGAACCCCCTTATATCCCTGCCGAACTCCCTGGCGTATCTGTTGAGGTAGGCGTTGGCGATGAGCAGTATGTCCTCGCCCCTCTCCCTCAGTGGGGGCAGGTGGATGGAGATGACGTTGAGCCTGTAGTAGAGGTCCTCCCTGAACCTGCCGCTCTTGACCTCCTCGTGGATGTCCCTGTTGGTCGCCGCTATGACCCTGACGTCGAGCTTTATCGGCTTAAGCCCTCCGACCCTCTCGATCGTATACTCCTGCAGAAATCTCAGGAGCTTCACCTGGAGGTCGGGGGTCAGCTCGGTTACCTCATCTAAGAAAAGGGTTCCGCCGTCGGCAAGCTCGAACTTCCCCTTCTTGAGGGCCACGGCCCCCGTGAAGGCGCCCTTCTCATGCCCGAAAAGCTCGCTTTCCAAGAGCTCCCTCGGGATGGCCCCGCAGTTTATGGCCACGAACTCCCCCTTGGCCCTCTTGCTCAGCCTGTGTATCTCCCTGGCTATAAGCTCCTTTCCGGTGCCGCTTTCCCCCGTTATGAGCACGGGCACATCCGCCGGGGCCACCTTCCTGACAAGCTCCATGACCTCCATCATCTTCGGGCAGCTGGCTATGATGCCGACCTCCTCCGAGACGGCCCGCCTCAGCTCGATGTTCTCCCTCTCGAGCTGTTGGATGTAAACCGCCCGCCTCAACACCACCTTCAGCTCGTCCAGATCTATAGGTTTGGAGAGGAAATCGTGCGCCCCTCTGCTTATCGCCTCCAGCGCGTTCTCCTTGGTGTCGTGGCCGGTGATCATGATCACTTTGATGGTGGGATCGACCTTCAACATCTCCTCCAGGAGCCTCAGCCCTCCCTTCTCATCGGAGGGGGACAGGGCTATATCGAGCAGGACAGCGTTCGGCTTGGAGCTTTTGAGGATCTCCATCGCCTCCGCCTCGTTCGAGGCGAGCGCGACGTCGAACTCCCCCGCCAACGCCCACTTCATCTGAAGCCTTATCCCCTCCTCGTCGTCCACGACGAGGACAAGCGGTTTGCTCATGATATCACTCCCCCCAAAGCTTCTTCGATCTGCCGGGAGCGGAAGGACACGGACCCAGGGGGGACTGTTTCATTTCCGCGGCGCCCTTCACCAGCGGTTAACATGATATACGATCGTAAAGCTTTTGTCAACCGGGAGAGCTCGGTTCGAAGGGAATTGACACAGATATGAAACGATGCTAAGCTCCCCCGCAGGGGGCAGATCCTCCCGGGAGGGACGAGGATGACACACGCGATCCTGATCATCTGCCTTATCTTCGGCCACCTCTCCGCCCCCGTTTCAAAGGGCGATAAAGATGTCTTGAAAGCCCCGCTGGAGGAGAGGGTCGCCGAGCTTGAGGGCCGGCCTGAAACCCTTCGGAGCTTGAAGGAGCAGGCTCTCATATACGGGCTTCTGGGAAATCTGACGGAGCGGATCGATAAGCTGGAGAGGGCGTCGGAACTTGCGCCGGGCGATCCCGAGCTGCTCTTGGAGCTCGCGGACGCCTACCGGAGCGGCGAGCTTTACAAACGCGCGATCGAGGTCTATTGGAAGCTCGCGGAGATCGATCCCCAAAACGCCGCGCTGTATTACGGACGGATAGCCCGGATATACGCTCGGATCGGCGAGGAGGGGAAGGCGGCGGAGGCCGCCGAGAAGGCGATGAAAGCCTCCCCTCAAAGCCCGGAGGGCTATCTGACCCGCGCCTCGTTGGCCCTCGATTGGTGGGAGATCGAGGACGCGATTAAATACCTCGAAAAAGCCGCTGAGCTCCGCCCCGATTCGGTCGAGATAAGAGATGAGCTGGGCCAAGCTTACTCGATGGCGGGAAAACCGCTTCAGGCGGCCGAACAGTATTGGAAATGCTTCCTGTTCGCCGAGCCGGATCGCAAGCCGGCCTTCATCGACCGGCTGGTCACAATTTACGGCGGGATATGCCGGATAAACGACCTGATCGATCGGCTCAAGAAGCTGGCCGCGGAAGACGGGGGCGATCCGATCCCGTTCATACGCCCGGCCGAGGTATAGGGGAGGAGCCGATTCGCTCGGCAGCCCGGGAGCGGCTGAAGGAGCTGACCGGGAAGTAGCGGGGCCGTTTCAACCCGATTTTATCCTCACCGGCTGGACGATCTCGATCCGGTTCTCATCCCTCAGCCTGTCCCATGGGATGAACGCCCCGCGGTTGCCGACCTGCCTCACTCCCTGGCCGTTCAGGGTGACCCTCGTTATCCTGACCCGATCGCTCCTCTCAACGGTCAGCGAGATCCTCTTGCCTCTGACGATGAGGTTCTCGATCGATATCCTCTCCCACCCCTCCGGCAGGGCGGGCCTGATCTCAAGCCCCTCCCTCCTGGGCTCCACGCCGAAGAAGACGTTCACGATGAAGGCCGCGGGCAGGCAGCTCCAGATGTAGTCGTAAAGCGATCCGGACGCCGGCTCGCCCGTGACCGAGTTGTAATACTCCCTGAAGTGGCCGGTCTTCTGGAGGACGTCGAAGACCATCTTCGCGTTGATGTAGGCCAGCTCGGCGGCTTTGGAGTAGTGGCCATACCTTCTAAGCCCCTGGATGACCAGCCAGGTCATCTCGACCCAGTTGCCGCCGTGCCAGTGCTTGTCGGGGCCGAAGGTCGGGTCGCTGACGGAGAGCGTCGGGACGGGGAAGGCCGTCTTGAACTCGTTCGGATCGTCCAAGTAACGGATTATCGACTCGGCCCGCTCGGGGGTGGCCAGACCGGCCCAGAGCGGCAGGAAGGTGGAGATGTCCCTGACCCTGACCCATCTGCCGGTTTTCAGATCCCTGCCGTAATAGCAGCCGTCCTCCTCGTGCCACATCAGCTCGTTCATCAGCGACGCCCTTCTCCCGGCCATTTCCTCGAACTCCTTCGCCTCGTCCTCAAGCCCCAGCTCCTTCGCCATCTCGGCAAGCGTCCTCTCCTGAACGAGCAGGTAACAGTTCAGATCCAGCGCCTCTTGGTTCATCGCCCCGCCCGTGGCCGTCCAGGTCGGCAGATCCGGGTCGTCCCTGACCGTCTCGTGGTAATCCCTCCAGTGGTTCAGCCCCTTGCCCGTTCTGTCCCGGTTCTCCATCCACCACCTGTGGTTCCTCTTGCCGCTCTCATAAGCCTCCCTGAGGAACTCGGCGTCGCCCGACCATAGATAGGCGTTCCACGCCTCCCAGACGATCAGCGGGCAGGTCGATTCGTCCGCCGGCCTCTCCCTCACCCCCAGCTGGTTGACCCCGTAGGGATACATCCCGTCCTCGGTCTGCCTGATGATGTGCCCCTTGATGTGATCCTGGGCGAGCTTCGGATCGGTCAGGACGGTCGTGAAGATCGAGAGGCTCTCGTGCGCGTGCTCGCCGTATGTCCACCAGCCGTATGGCTGCTGGGCGTGTGCGCGGCAGAAGTTGTAGAAGGGGACGGGCATGTTCAGGTATGGGCTGTAGGTCTCGGCCCTGGGGAGCTCCAGGCAGGCGTAGAAGCTCGAATCCCATCCCTCAGCGGGCAGGACGACCTTCGGGAAGCTCCTGTATCTCTCGATGCTCCTTTTGACCTGCCCCTGCCAGTCCGATTCGAACGGCTCCCACGCCTGCCTCAACGCCTTGATCAGCGCCTCCTCGTCGCTCATCTGCGGGTAATGCTGGACGCCCCGTATCTCCGGCAGCGGGTAGTTCGAATACCTGCACAGCGCCAACGAGAAGAGCAGCAGCTTCTTCTCGCCGGATCTTATCGTCACCCTGTATTTGAGCGCCTCGTATCTGATCGGGTGCATCCTCGCTATGGGGGCGCCGGTCAGCTCGTTCCTGAAGAGATGCCCGGACGGCTTCTCGGTGGAGGTCATCACGGCGATCAGCTTCCCAAGCGGCCTTTCGGCGTTCGGGCCGACCCACTCGTCGTAACAGGCCACCAACGCATCGTTGTTATTGTTGTAGCCCGTCCACCTCATCTTGCCCGTGCTTACCGTGACCGATCTCCCGTAGCGCTGAACCGGCCTGTCTTCGGGCGGCTCCTTGAAGGTGATCTGGTAGACGTTCAGGTATCTGGTGTCGCCCGACTCGTTCTCCACTATCACGGCCGTCATCAGCGTCGCCCCGTCATAGGGGATGAAGATGACGGTCGCGGTCAACCCCTCCGCCACCCTTATCTCCTCGGCGTAGAGGTCTATGAGGTGGATCCTCGTGTCGCTGAAGTGGAACAGCCTGAGATCCTCGCCCTGGAGCTGTATCCCTATGAGGTAGGCGATGTCGGTGTTGGGGTTTATGAGGCCGACGTTTCCGAGCTTGGGGATGTCGAATTCGCTCTCCTTTTTGAGCAGATGCCAGACGAAATCCTGGGCGTAATCTATGGGCTTGCCGACGTCGTAGCTTTTGAGCAGGTAGGGGGAAGGTTTAAGCGCCGTCCCCTCGTAGACGTGTGCCAGCTCGGGAGGGGCGTTTTTGATCAGCTGGAGGATCTCCTCGAACTCCAGCCTCGGCGGTTTGCGCGGCTGCCTGGGGGTCTGGAGCAGATCGACGTGGGTCGTCATCTCGCGGGCCCTCTCCAGGATGTTCTCCTCTATCGAGGGGAGGAAGGCGTCGAAATCCTCGGGAGGTTCGAAATCGGGGTCGGCCACGAAGAAGCCGTCGATGTTCAGGCGGTTCCCGGACTGCTTCGACTGAATCCTCACGACGTGTTTCCCGCCGCGCAGGACGCCGACGTGAACCGAGGCGAACTTCCAATCCTCCGGCCTGTCTCCCCACCCGCCGGTCGGGGAGAGGGTCAGGGTGGGGCTTCTCCCGACGAGCTTCCCGTCCACCAGGACGTCATACCTCCCCTCCCCCTCGCCTTTGGCGTATCTTATGTGGAGGTGGACGTCGGTGTCAGTTGGGATCTCTATCTCATACTCCACGTAATCCGTCCCCTTCGACCCCCAACCGGCGCCCAGACAGTAACCCCCTGAGGCGGCCGCTTTTCGATCGAAGCCGGTCGATCCGGATTGCCTGACGTAATGTTCCCCCTCATGCCAGAACCACATCCCTCACAACCTCCCCTAGGTGATCGATAAGCATTATACACCATGCGGGACGAGCCGCTCAAGTTTGAAATCGCCTGATTGACTGGTTGCGTTCTAACTTGGTATATTTCTTGTGTGCTGGGAAATTACCGGCTTGAGGTGATGGAGGGATGGGAGTTCAAATCATAATTGAGCTGAACGACCGGGACGGGGTTCAAGCTGTGAAGCGAGCGTTGGAAGCTTATAAGGAACAGCTCCGAGCGAGCATAGAGAGGACGAAGAGACGATTAGCGGAGTTCGAGAGACGGTATGGCGTGAGCACGGAACGTTTCCTGAAGGAGATGACGGCTGAGGACCTTGAAGGCGGGGATCTCGAATATGTCGAATGGGCGGGGGAGGCGAAGCTGCTCGAAGGTCTGAAATCCGAGCTTGCGGAACTGGAAAATGCCTCCATCAAGGTTCGATGAATACGTTCAGGAAGTTCAAAACCTCATAACCTCCCTGATCGCCGCCGGTGAAGTTTCATCCTTTTCACTGCATGTGGATCGACGTTCATCTGTTCAAGGATTCATCGGCGGAAGGGTGCAATTCAGGGACGGCTCAGAACTTCACTTCCGTGAGTTCGTTAACCTGGCCTTGGACGAGCCAAGGTTGATGTTCGCTTACCACTACCAGGGACCGGATAAAAGACTGATTTTCCGATACGACAACGCCTTGCATCGGCCTCCGCTTCCCAAACGGGAACACAAACATACCCCGTCAGGTGTGGAAATCGCTCCCGCTCCGAAGTTACGGGAGATCCTTGATGAAATCCTTCAAGCGATGAAGCGGGATAGATCTCTTTGATCTGAGATCATCTCACGCAGATCTTCACGGTGAACTTCGCACCGTTTCGATCGCGGGCCACCGCGATGTAGAGGCCGGGCGAGACCTTCTCCCCGTTTCGGTT
>QNBQ01000010.1 GCA_003645735.1 Candidatus Poribacteria bacterium | reverse complement strand
GCTGGGGTGATGGCCGTGCAGATATCGATCGACGGGGCCAACGCTCAAACACACGACGCCTTCCGAGGGAGGGAAGGGGCTTTCGAAGAGGCGCTTAGGGGGGCAGAGGCCTGTAGAAAGACGGGCCTTCCGTTCCAGTTCGGCATGACGATAAGAAGGGGCAATCTGAGGGAGATACCGGAGATGTTGAGGATGACGGTTGAGCTGGGGGCGTCGGCGGCCGAGTTCTTCGACCTGGTGAGGGTTCCGAGGGTCAAGAGGGAGATACCCGATGAGGCCCTGTCCCCCCAGGAGAGGAGGGAAGTTATGGAATGGCTGGCCGAGGCCCAAAGGGATTGCCCGATAATCATCAGGGTGCCGGCCTGCCCCATGTATCCCCTGGTGCTGAAGGAAAAAGGGGTGAGGCCCAAACATTTCCCCTCGGAGCTGCTGAGGAGGATACCCTACTACGACAGGGGATGCGCCGCCGGGATGCCTAACGGCTACGTTCAAATCTCCCCGAACGGCGACGTCCACCCCTGTATGCTCCTTCAGATCAAGCTCGGCAACGTCAGGGAGGAGAGCATCCGGCGCATATGGGAAAGCTCACCTATCCTCGCGGAGCTCAGGGACAGAAACCTGCTCAAAGGGGCGTGTGGGGAGTGCCGTTACAGGGATGAGTGCGCCGGATGCCGGGGCAGGGCTTACGAGGAGACGGGCGATATGCTGGCGGCCGATCCGGGATGCTGGATGGCCGCCGAAGCCTCTCCGGGGAGGTGAGGAAGGTGTTGGCGGCGGGGTTTATAGCTCTGGCCGCCGCGGCGGCCGGGGAGCTCGGAGGTGATCTGACGATCACCGTGATCTACGATAACAACCCCTTCGACGAAAGGCTTGAGACCAAGTGGGGGTTCGCCTGCCTCATAAGGGGAACCGAGAAAACGATCCTTTTCGACACAGGGGGCGACGGGAGGACGCTTCTGGGGAACATGAGGAAGCTGGGGATAGACCCCCGATCGGTGGAGGTTGTCTTCCTCTCGCATATACACGGCGATCATACCGGTGGACTGTGGGATTTTCTCAGGGAAAACGGGGATGTGACCGTTTACCTGCTTAAATCGTTCCCGGAGAGCTTCAAAGTTAGGGTGAGGGAGGCCGGGGCGAAGGTCATCGAGGTGGACGGCCCGAGGATGGTGTGTCGCGATGTTTACTCGACCGGCGGGCTTGGGAGGTGGATAGAGGAGCAATCGCTGGTCATAAAGACGGCCAAGGGGTTGGTTGTGATAACCGGATGCGCCCATCCGGGGGTGGCGAACATAGTTAAAAGGGCTAGGGAGATCTTCCATCAGCGCCCCTACCTCGTGCTGGGAGGCTTTCATCTGGGGGGAGCGAGCGCTCAGAGGATAGGGGAGATCGTGGATGAGATGAGGAAAGAAGGGGTGAAGATGGTGGCTCCGCTTCACTGCTCAGGGGATCTCGCCAGGAAGCTGTTCAAGGAAGGGTTTGGGAAGGAATGTATCCTCGGCGGGGTGGGCTTGGAGGTGAAGGTCAAAGGGGCTTTCCCAGCCGAGGGGAAGGCGGGCGTCGATCCCGGAAGGGATCAGGCCCTCACCTGGGCCGAGATCAAAAAGAATCATTTTGGCTGAGCCGGGAGGCGGGATGATGGAGGAGCTGAGGCGTAAGGTGGAGAGGATCATAGAGGAGATCGGCCGCAAATGGGGGATCGATAGAAGCGCGGCCAGGGAGATGCTGCATAAGTTCATCTGTCGAGGGGCGTGCGACTGGTTTAGGAGCAGAAAGCCGCCCGAAAGGTTTGAGCTGGATCTGACGGAGGAGCAGAGGAGAGGGATAGAGGCGATCATCAGGGGGATCATGGGGGATGTTTCGATGGAAAAGGCGAGGAGGGATATACACGCCGTGCTTTGTCACCCCATATCGGGGTGAGGCTTCATCATAAAAACCTCGGAAGGGAGGGCAAAGATGAAGAGGAACGTGGTCATCATCGGAGGGAGTGCCGCGGGCATAACGGCCGCGCTCACCGCCAGGAGGCATTACCCGGACGCCAAGATAACCTTGATCCGTAAGGAGGAGAAGGTGCCGATCCCCTGCGGCATACCTTACATCTTCGGCACCCTCGGATCGCCGGAGAAGAACCTGATGCCGGAAGATCCGCTCATCAAAAACGACATCGAGCTGATCATCGACGAGGTCGTCTCGATCGATAGAAGCTCCAAGGCCGTCAAGACGAAGGGCGGCAGGGAGATCGGGTATGATAAGCTGATCCTCGCTACAGGTTCCGTGCCGATTGTTCCGCCGATACCGGGGGTTGAGCTGGGGAACGTCTTCACGATCAAGAAGGACGTGAATTACCTGGCGAGGATACTGGAGGCCCTGGGCGAGGCGAGGGATGTGGTGATCATCGGGGGCGGGTTTATCGGCATGGAGATAGCCGATGAGTGCTGTAAGAGGGGGAACCTGAACGTGACGGTGGTCGAGATGTTGCCGCACTGCTTGGCGTTGGTGTTCGAGGACGAGCTGTGCGTGGCGGCGGAGGAGGAGCTTTCCAAGCGGGGCGCCCGCATAAGGACGGGCGAGAAAGCGAAGGCGATCGTCGGCGATGGGAAGGTGGAATACGTCGAGCTAGAAAGCGGTGAGAAGATCAAGGCGGACGTGGTGATACTGGCCATAGGTGTTCGACCGAACGCACAGCTCGCCAAGGAAGCGGGCCTGGAGCTGGGGCCGCTCGGGGGCGTAGCGGTGGACAGATACATGAGGACGACCGATCCCGACATCTTCGCCGTCGGCGATTGCGCTGAGAAGTTCGACTTCTTCACCGGCAAACCCTCCCCTCTGAGGCTCGCCTCCATCGCCACGGCCGAGGCCCGCATAGCGGGGGCCAATCTGTTCGAGCTGCGCCGGGAGAACAAGGGCGTGGTGGGGGTCTTCTCGACTAAGATAGGCGACGTGGCGCTCGGGCTGGCGGGGATCGATGAGAGGAGGGCGCGCGAGGCGGGGATCGATTTCGTCGTGGGGGTATCCGAATCGGTCGACAGACACCCTGGAGGGATGCCGGGGGCCACGCCGACCAAGGTGAAGCTGGTCTTCAGGAGATACTCGGGGGCTATAATAGGCGGATGCGTCCGCGGCGGAGAGGGAGCAGGGGAGATGGTGAACCTGATATCGGCGATGATCCAAAGCGGGATGCACGCCGATCAGATAGCGCTGTTCCAGATGGGAACCCACCCGGCCCTCACCGCCTCGCCCGTGGCCTACCAGATCGTCAACGCCGCCGAGATAGCCCTCTCCCAGATGAGATGAAAGCTCGGGGGGCCTCAAGCCCCCCGCCTCCCCTTCAACCGCCCTTTTCTGCTATACTAAACTCTGAAACTCCCGAGGAGGTTGGGGGATGAACGAGTGCATCTTCTGCAAGATCGTCGCCGGCGAGATACCCTCCAACAAGGTCTACGAGGACGATGAAGTGGTGGCTTTCATGGACATCAACCCGGCCAACCCGGGTCACACCCTCGTCGTCCCCAAAAAGCACTTCAGAAACCTGCTCGACATCGACGAGGGGACGGCGGCAAAGGTGATGGAGGCGGCGGTCAAGGTGGCCAAGGCGATCAAAAAGGCTCTCAACCCCGACGGGCTGAACCTCTTCCACGCATCGGAGAAAGCCGCCTTCCAGACCGTCTTCCACTTCCACATCCACGTCATACCGAGGTGGGAGGGGGACGACCTGGTCGAGCCGTGGAAGCCGAAAAAAGGCGATCCGGAGAGGATCGCCGAGACGGCGGCCAAGATAAGGGAGGCGATGGGCTGATGAGGAGCTTCGGACTGCTGGTCAAGCCCAGCTCGGCCGAGTGCAATATGAGATGTGTCTACTGCTTCTACCGCGACCGCCCCACCGACCCCTACCGCGACAAGAAGGGCAGGAGGATGAGCGATCAGGTGCTGAGGGAGATGATAAGGCAGTATATGTCGATGGTGGACGCCGCTTCAATAAGCTGGCAAGGGGGCGAGCCGCTGTTGATGGGCCTCGATTTCTTCCAGGCGGTCGTGAGATACGAGATGAAGTTCGGTCGGGCCGGGCAGATCGTCGGAAACAGCGTCCAGACCAACGCCGCCCTGATCGACAAGGAATGGGCGAGGTTCTTCAACAGATATAACTTCCTCGTCGGGATAAGCCTGGACGGCCCCAAGGAGATCCACGACAGATACAGGAAGTTCCCCTCCCCCAACAGGAGCAGCTTCGACGAGGTGATGAGGGCGGTCAGGATATTGAGGGAATACGAGGTGGAGTTCAACGTGCTGGCGGTCGTCAACGATCTTAACGTCAAACAGCCCGAGCTGCTCTACGACTTCTTCGTCTCGGAGGGGTTCCAGTTCCTTCAGTTCATCCCCTGTGTGGAGAGGGATCCGGTCACCGGCGAGATAACGCCCTTCTCCGTCAAGCCGGAGGAATACGCCGACTTCCTCTGCGCGCTTTTCGACAAGTGGTATAACAACGGCGAGCCGGTCGTCTCGATCAGGCTTTTCGACGCTATACTCGCCATCCACCTGAAGCTAGAACCGGGCCTCTGCATGCTGGACGAGAGGTGCGGCAGCTATGTGGTGGTGGAGTATAACGGCGATGTCTATCCGTGCGACTTCTTCGTCCAGGAGGACATGTTCCTGGGCAACCTGCTCCAAACGCCGCTGCACCAAATAGTTCAGACCGAGAAGTTCAACTGGTTCGCATCGATCAAGGCGGGGGATTACCCCGAGTGCAAGGTGTGCAGGTGGAACGAGATCTGCCGGAACTCGTGTCCCCGGTTCAGGTATGTGCTGGGCGGGTTCGATCGAAAAAGCTATCTGTGCGAGGCGTTCAGGAGGTTTCTGAAGTATTCGAACAAGCGGTTCAGGATTCTGAAGGAGAAGATCCTGACTTCCCGCCGCCTTCCGGTTTACATGGCGGGGATGTGAGGGGGAGAGGTTGCCCCCTCACCCCTCCATCTCCAGGACGACGACCGTGTCGTATTGATCGATCGGCTTGGGCGGGAGGTTGGTCAGGACGAGCTTGTCGCCTTCCTTTTTAACTTCGACCGTTCGATCCGGCTCGGCGAGGAAGTATGCTCTTTTGACCTCGCCTTTGATCCCCTCCACTTCAAGCCTTCCGTCCCAGGGCCAGGCGAAGAGGTGCAGGTAGAGCTTGCCCTCCTTGGCGGTGCATCTGCCCCATGTGGGTATGCCTATCGGGCTGGGCTTGGCGCCGTAGATGCTCTCGCCGTTGACCCTCAGCCACTCGCCCACCTTTTTGAGCCGTTCGACCGACGGCTGGGGTATTTCGCCCTCGGCGGTGGGGCCGACGTTGAGCAGGTAGTTGCCGCCCTTGCTGACGATGTCCACGAGCTTCTGGACGAGAACGCCCGGATCCTTCCAGTTGTGATCGTAGCTCTTGTATCCCCAGGTGTCGTTTATGGTGGCTGGGGTTTCCCAGTCGCCCTCCACGACGTGGTCGGGTATTTTATTGTCGCCCATCTCCCTGTAGTCGCCCAGCCCGTGGCCTATCCTGCCGTTTATGAGCGTTTGGGGTTGGATCGAGAGGACGAACTCCCTGAGCTCCCTGGCCAGCTCGGGGGTGGGGGTTCCTATGTCGAACCAGATGATGGCGATCGGCCCGTAGTTTGTGAGCAGCTCGCGGAGCTGGGGTTTGACGTATTCCCTGATGTATTTGGCGAAATCCTTTTTGGCCGGGTCGTAATCCCAGTCATTCCCCATCCCGTCGGGGTGGTGCCAGTCGAGCGTCTGGGAGTAATAGAAGCCGAACTTGATGCCGTGCTTCTGGCAGGCTTCGGCCAGCTCCTTCATCGGGTCGCGTTTGAAGGGGGTGGCCTTGACGATGTTGTAATCGGTCAGCTTGGTGTCGAACATACAGAAGCCGTCGTGGTGTTTGGCGGTTATGACCATGTATTTCATCCCGGCATCTTTGGCGATCTGAACCCACTCCTCGGCGTTGAATTTGACGGGGTTGAAATGTTTGGCGAGCTGTTCGTATTCCTTGACGGGTATCCTGGCCCGGTGCATGATCCACTCGCCGATGCCGGGGATCATTTTGCCCTTCCACATACCGGCGGGTATGGCGTAAAGCCCCCAGTGGATGAACATCCCGAACTTAGCCTCCCTGAACCAGGCCATCCTTTCGTCCCGGTTCATTCATACCCTCCGCTTCGCGGTTTTGGCAGCATAAATTATAACCCAATTCGGCTTGATCGGGAAGCTTTCGGGGGGATCAGGTTGACTCAAGCCGTTCGGTGCTCGTTTCGTTGAGCAGCCCGTCCAGGGTCATGGGGCTGCAGACCCCTCTTTCCCTGACCCATTTCCCCATCGCTTCGCAGTAGATCCTCATGTTTCTGGATGTGGCGGTGTGGAAGGGACAATCGGAACAGGAAGAAGGCCGGAGTATAAGTTCGATTTCCGGATGAATTTTCACCCTTCCCTCCCTCCGGAGCTTCCATTTAACGGTTCCTGTGTTCAGGTTGTTTCTGAGCAGGATAGGCAACAGCCTCTTGCACAGCTCCTCGGCGGAGTTGAGGGTTATGGGGACGGCGATCAGGTTCAGGTTGACCGTTTTGAAACCGCGGAAGACGGGGTATAAGCTCAGGTCGTCCATCAACTGGTAGACCTTATACTCCTCCCATTCGTTTTTGCGTGCTTTTTCGACGAACCATCTCCTGCCCGCGCACATGACGATTCCAGAGCTGTTGATGAAGCTATAGCTGAGCTTCATCCCTTTTCCTCGCCCATTCTGGCTGTAAAACACCCGAACGCCCGCCCCACGGGAATTCTAAATTAAACTTCGCCGGAAGTCAATCGCCCCCGGTTTGAACCCCGACTGCTTTCCCTTGACACCGATCGCGATAGGGGGTTATAATGGTGGCCGTCAACCGCCTTAGGAGAGGGGTGGGATGTTTTGGGATGAAGAGATGGAAACCCTTCCGAGGGATGAGCTTAAAAGGCTTCAGGTCGAGAGGCTCCGTCAAACCCTGGTAAGGGCCAGCCGATCCCCTTTCTACAGCAGGCTGTTCAAGAGGATAAAGCTCGACCCTGAAAAGGTCAGCTCCCTCGACGTCCTCAAGGATATCCCCTTCACCACGAAGGAGGATCTGAGATCGAACGCCCCTTACGGCTTCCTGGCCGTCCCCAAGGAGGAGATCATCAGGGTCCACTCCTCCTCCGGCACGACGGGCGCCGCCACCCCCATCCTCTACACCCGAAGCGATATCGACCGGTGGGCGGATCTGGTGGCGAGATGCATGTATATGACGGGCGTCAGGAAAGGGGATGTCTTTCAAAACACGATGGGCTACGGGCTGTTCACGGGAGGGCTGGGCTTCCATTACGGGGCCGAAAAGCTTGGCGTCATGGTCATCCCCTCCGGGCCGGGCAACAGCAAAAGGCAGATCTATCTGATGCGAACCTTCGGCACGACGGTGATCCACATCCTCCCCAGCTACGCCCTGAGGCTGCTTTCGACCTTCGAGGAGCTGGGCCTTGATCCCAAGGAGGACACGCAGCTCAGGATCGCCTTCATCGGCGCCGAGCCGCATACCGAGGAGATGCGGAGGAGGATCGAGGAGGCATACGGCGTGGACGCCTACAACTCCTACGGCCTATCCGAGATGAACGGCCCCGGCGTCGCCTTCGAATGCCCTCACAAAAACGGGATGCACGTCTGGGAGGACAGCTTCATACTGGAGGTGGTCGATCCCGAAACCCTGGAGCCGGTTCCGGAAGGGGAGGTCGGGGAGCTGGTCTTCACGACGCTGACCAGGGAGGGGATGCCGATCATCAGATACCGGAGCAGGGATCTGGCGGCGGTTTACCCCGACCCCTGTCCGTGCGGCAGGACGCACAGGAGGATATCGAGGATCATGGGCAGGACGGACGATATGCTCATCGTCAAGGGGGTCAACATCTTCCCGATGCAGATAGAGAAGGTGTTGATGAGCATCCCGGAGGTGGGGACGGATTATCAGATCGTGCTCGAAAGGGAGAACTACATGGACAAGCTGATCGTCAGGGTCGAGATCAACGCGAAGTTTTTCGAGGGGGACGTCAAAGGGCTTGAGAGGCTGAGGAGGAGGATAATCGAGGAGCTTCGCTCGGAGATCGTCGTCACACCCGAGGTGGAGCTGCTGGAGCCCGGAAGCCTCCCGAAGGCGGAGGGGAAGGCGGTCAGGGTCATAGATAGAAGGGGGTGAGGGAATGGCCCATCAGATCTCGGTCTTCGCCGAAAACAGGCCCGGCAGGTTGAGGAAGGTGACGGGCCTTTTAGCCGAGGCGGGGGTGAACTTGAGGGCGTTGACGATAACAGGCGTCGAGAAATACGGCGTCATAAAGCTGCTGGTCGACAAGCCCGACCTGGCCTATGAGGCCCTGATCGCCGCCGGCGTGCCCGCCAAAAAACAGGAGGTGATCGCCATCCTCATAGAAGACGAGCCAGGCAGCCTCTATAAGGCCCTGAGCGCATTGGCGGAGAGAGGGGTGAACATCGAAAACGCCTACGGTTTCCTGACCCACGAGAGCGATAAAGCCGTCTTCGTCTTCGAGGTGGAGGATCCAAAACAAACTGTCGAGCTTTTGAGGGAGATGGGGTTTAAGCCCCTGAGCGACGCCGAAATCGCGGCGTTATAAACGATACCTTAAGGGAGGTGGGGGATGAGGAAAACCCTAGCATTAGGGGCGCTGTTGCTGTTGTTCCTGGCCGTCCTATCGGCGGAGGCTAAAACCACCACGATAGGGCTGTTCAGGTTCTACGTCCCGCTGAGGGAGGAGGAGATCTCCACCTTCAGGATGGAGAGGCTCATCGTTATGACCAGGGGCAGCTATAAGGACGCCGCCGACTACACCGTCGCCATCTACTACCACCCCTGGGTCCCCCTCATCTCGGGCAATTTATACCTCGAGAGCGCCTACTTCGTGCTCAAGAAACTGCCCGGCATCGGGAAGCTGCCCTGTAACGGCAGGATATGGGTCGGCAGGGGCAGAAGGATAAACTTCGGGGTGACGCCCACCTATTCCAATAGGAAGACGAGCGAATACGGCATAGTCTCGGACATGTTTACCCACGACAGGGTCCAGGGAATACAGCTCAGCTTCAGCCGTAAACCCCTGTTTTGGGGTATCTCGGTTTACAACGGCTACAAGCTGGGGGTTCGGAGGGCGGGACCGGTCTCCTTCCTGGCCGATAGGGGATTGGATCTGCTCAACTGGGGCAACGATATCGATAAAGGCAAGGAGATCTGTGGGAAGGCCGGCCTGAGATTGAACGGGAAGCTGGAGGCGGGCGTATCGGCCTCCTTCGCCAAGCTGTTCGACGACGGCAGGGAGCTAACCGATCCGGAGAAAAACGATGAGGTAACCCTCGTGATGGGGCTTTTGGGGATGAGGGAGGTCAACGCCGAAACGGGCGAGGTTGAGGTCTCGGGCGAGCTTGAGAGGGATTACAAGGCCAGGCTCGGGCTTGATGCGACCCTCACCCCCGAAGTTAAATCCGACATAGCTCCTTCCCTCCTTCGGTGCGAGCTTTACTACGGGATATCGGGCGACTTGAATCACGTGGGGTGGCAAGCGCTTATGGGGATCAAGGTCAAGCCGATCAGGATGGATCTCTACACGAGGATCGGCCAGATATTGCTGGATCTGGAGGAAAACCGGCGTAACCCCGCCAACACCATGACTTGGAACCTGACCCAGATCTGCGTCTCCTCCGTCTTCGCGATCCATAAAGGTCTGACGCTGAGGGTGGAGTTCGAGAAAAACCTGGAAAACCCGCCCGAGGGAGCGGAAGAGGTGGATAACGACAGGCTGTTCTTTGAGACGCTGATGGCCTTCTGATGTGGAGGTGAGGGGCGGTCACCCGCCGCCCCTCGCCTCCCTCAACCTCTTTTTAAGCTTCTCCCTTCTGCTTTCCCCATCGGCGTCCCTTCGCTCCCTCCCCTCTTTCGCTCTTCTCCTCAACCTCTCCGCCCTGGAGGATCGATCTCGATCCCGTTCGGGGGCTTGGGAGACGACCTTCCTCTCCTTATCGATCTTCTCAACCGCGGTTCTCTTTCTGGGAGGAAGTTCATCGCCCCACGGCCTATAGCCAGGGGGAAGGGGCTCCGACCTGTAGAGCCTGAACATCTCCAGCTCATACCGCTCATCGAACGGAGGGGGGAGGATCGGGGCGTAGAAAGCAGGGGATGATTGGGGCTCATGATCGTAATGAGGATCGGGAGGGAGGTCGGCCTCCCTCACCCGCTTCAGGGAACAGCCGGGTTGAAGGGAAAGCAGAAGGATTAGAGCCGCTGCGCACAGGGCGCAGCGGTGAAAGCCCTTCACCTCATATCACCACCAGGGTATGAAAAGCCTTTGGCCCGGCCAGATCCTGTCCCTATCGAAGGCGTAGTCGTCCTGATTGCCCTCGACGATCCAAACCCACTTGCTGGCGTCGTCGTAGGTGTCAGGCCTGGCGGCTATGGAATAGAGCGTATCGCCCTTCTTGACGATATACCAATGAACCCGTTTCGGGGTCTTGATCGAGAAGGAGAAGGTGTAATCCTGGGCCGTGTTTCCGGCCTTATCCTTGACCCCCGTCACGGTCACGGTGTATTTCCTGGCCGAAAGGAGCGCCTTCGGCGGGGTGAAAACGAGCGAATTGCCCTCAACCGATACCGTTCCCTCTATATCGCCCTCGTGTTTTGCAAGGGCGTCGGGCAAGGTTACCATATGGACCTTGACCTCGCCGCCGGTTATCGGCTCGTCAAACGTCATCGTTATCCTCGTCACGCCCGTCTCGACGGCATCCGGCGGGTCGATCACCGCCCCATCGGCGGGGTCGGTGGAGACGAGCTTGGGCGGCGTGCTGTCGAGATAGGTGAACCCTCCCGCAAGCGTCCCGGAGAGGTTGTCGGGGTTGGTCACCACCACATCGGCCGGCCCGACCTTCCCCGGGGGCGTCACAGCTGTTATCTGGGTCTTCGAAACAACGGTCACGTTCTTGGCCGGGTTGCCCCCTATGGTGACGGTGGCGCCCTCCTTGAAGTTCTTGCCGGTTATCGTTATCGTGGTGCCGCCGACCTCGGGGCCTTGGTTCGGGGAAACCGACTCGATCACGGGAGGTTTCTTGGCACACCCCGCCATCCCCGCTATCATCGCGATCAAAGCGATGGTTACGAGATATCTGACCCTGCCCATATCTCACCTCGCCGAATCTCTATTGTTTTAAGCCGCTTGTCGGTATAAGTATACTAGCTACTCAGACCGTTGTCAACAACCGCCTTCCGGGGTATAATTTTCGAGCACAACTCTGAATGAGCATCGGGAGGGTTGAGATGAAGATAGGCTGCTGCGCCTATTCGTTCAGGCAATACCTGACGAGCGGGAAGATGACGCTTGAGGACTTTTTGGACAAGGCTGTTGAGATGGGCCTGGACGGCGTCGAGCTGACGGCCTACTACTTCCCCTCGACCGATACCTCCTACCTCAACAAGATCAAGAGGGAGGCCTTCCTGAGGGGATTGGAGATATCGGGGACGGCTGTGGGGAACAACTTCTGCAAGCCCGACCCGGAGGAGAGAAGGGAACAGATCGAGATGGTCAAAAAATGGATCGACATCTCCTACCACCTGGGCGCCCCCTGCATCAGGGTCTTCGCCGGCGGCGTCCCCAAAGGCCACACCGAGGAGGAGGCGTTCAACTGGGTGGTCGATGCGCTTAAGGAGTGCGTCGAATACGCCGCCCCCAAGGGGGTGATAATCGCTCTGGAGGATCACGGCGGCATAACCACCACCGCCGAACAGGTTCTGAAGATCTACAGGGCCGTCGGGTCGGAGTGGTTGGGGATAAACCTGGACACCGGCAACTTCAGAGTCAACCCCTACGAGGAGATAGCGGCCGTCGCCCCCTACGCCGTGACGACCCACGCGAAGGTCGAGATCCTCAACCCCCAGACCGGCAAGAGGGAGCCGGCCGATTTCGCGAGGATCGTCGATATACTCCACAAGGCGGGATATAGGGGTTTCCTGTCGATAGAGTATGAGGCGGCCGAGGATCCGATGACCGGGGTGCCGAAGTTCGTCGAATATCTCAGATCGGTTCTGAGAAGGGCTTCAGGCTGAGGTCGCCCTAAAAGCCAGGTTGGCCATCACCTCCACCCCGATCCTCATCGCCTCCTCAGGAAGGTCGAAGTTCGGGGAGTGGATCTTTTTATCCTCAAACCCCTCGGCCTTGATCCCCAGCCTATAGAACGTCCCCGGGGCGTGTTGGAGGTAGAAGGCGAAATCCTCGCCGCCCATCGTCGGCTCGACCTCTTCAACGCTTCCCTCCCCCAGAACCTCCTCCCCCACTTCCCTCACCAGCTCGGTCAGCTCGGGGTCGTTGTAGACGACCGGCGATCCCCTCCTGCACTCGAACCGACACCTCACTTCCATGCCGGCCTCTATTCCCCTCAGGATCGCCTTTATCCTCTCGATGACCCTCTCCCTGACCTCCTCGTCAAGCGACCTGAGCGTTCCCTGAAGCTCGACCTTCGAGGGTATGACGTTGAAGGTGGTCCCGCCTTGAACCCTGCAGATCGAGACCACGGCCGACTCCAAAGGCGACACCGTTCGGCTGACCACCGTCTGGAGCTGGGTTATGAGGTAAGCCGCCGCGACGATCGGATCGCGTGTCAGATGGGGATAGGCCCCGTGTCCCCCCACACCTTCGATCTCTATCCTCACCTCGTCCATGTTCGCCATGCACGCCCCTTTCCTCACGCCGATCCGCCCCAGCTCAAGCTCCGTCCAGACGTGCTGGGCGAATATCATCTCGACCTTGGGATCGTCCATGACCCCGTCCTCTATCATCGCCAGGGCGCCCTTCCCCACCTCCTCGCCCGGCTGGAATATGAGCTTCACGGCACCGGACAGATGCTCCCGCAGCGAGTTGAGGACGATCCCCACCCCTACCAGCATCGCCGTGTGGGCGTCGTGCCCGCAGGCGTGCATGACCCCCCTGACCTTAGACCTATACGGCACATCGTTCTCCTCCTCAATGGGCAGAGCGTCCATATCGGCCCTCAACCCCACACATCTGCCCGGCTTGGCGCCCTTCACAAGCGCAACGGCCCCCGCGCCGCCCGCCGCCTTCTCGACCTGAACCCCGGCCTTCCGGAGAGCGGAGACGACCAGATCGGCCGTCCCGAACGTCTCCATCCCCAGCTCGGGGCGCATGTGTATCTCCCTCCTGAGCCTTACCACCTCAGGGTATACCCGCTTTGCCTCCCTCCTTATAAGCTCCCTTATCATCGAACAACCTCCCCATCCTCTCCTTGGGCACCAAAACCCCGGCGGAGATGATCATCTTCAAGCCGTCCTCCACGCTCATATCGAGCGGTATGACCTGATCCTCGGGCACGATCAGAAGGAAACCTGATGTGGGGTTAGGGGTTGTGGGTATGAAGACGTGCAGCACCGGTTTTTTAACGGCCCCCGCCACCTCCCACCACCCCTCGGATGTGACGAACCCGATGGCGTAGATCCCCTCCCTGGGGTATTCTATCAGGACGACCCGCTTGAACACCGCCATCTTCCCCTCGGACTGCATGAAGGCGTCGGCTATCTGCCTGACGGTCGAGTAGATCTTGCTCAGGAACGGTATCTTGAAGATCAGCCTCTCCCAGTAGCCGGCTATCTTCCTGGCGATGTAGCTGTGGGTGGCCGCCCCGACCAGTATGATGAACCCGACGGCGAGGATCAGCCCGAGGCCCGGTATCCTGGCCAAATGTCTCAGGCTCGGTATCCCCGAGAGGCGGGAGAGGATGAACGTGTCTATGGGGGCGACGAGCTTGAAGATCAGGAGGACGACGACGATGGTGGGCAGAAGGGCCAGCAGCCCCGTCAGAAAATACCTTCTTGCCTTAAGAACCGCCCTCCTGAACATCTCCCTTTGGTGCCTCGATCCTCAGCTTCGATATCCTCCTCTCATCCGCTTCCAACACCGTGAACTTAACCCCTCCGATCTCAACGACCTCCCCTGCCCTGGGAACCCTTCCGAGGTGATCGACCAGCAGACCGCCTATGCTCTCGACGTCCTCATCCGTCGGCAGGTTCAACCCCAGCCTGTCGTTCAGCTCGTGGATGTCTATCCTCGCATCGATCAGATAGGATCCGTCCTCCGCCTCCCTCACCCTCTCCTCCTCCAGATCATACTCGTCCCTTATCTCGCCCACGATCTCCTCCAAGATGTCCTCCATCGTGACCATCCCCGCTGTCCCGCCGTATTCATCTACCACTATCGCTATGTGTCTCCTGGTCAGCCTCATCTCCCTGAACAGGTCGTTCACCCT